>JAEWYJ010000323.1 GCA_023395695.1 Bacillota bacterium
CAAGCTGCCGATAGCCGAGACATGCAGCACCGACGTTCCCGATCCAAACGGTTCGGTTTGCATCTGAATCCAAAGCTGCTTCCACTTTTCGGCCATTAGAATAAAACGATGCCCCTTGGGCGTCAGAGACACGTTGCGGATTCCTTTGCCCCGCAGCAGAAGCGCATAGCCAAGCTCCTGCTCCAGCGTGCCGATTCGGCGGCTCAGGGCCGGCTGGCTGATAAATAATTTTTTTGCAGCAGCAGTCATGCTGCCATAATGAACAACAGCGAGGAAAGCCTCAATTTCATTTATTGTCATTTTAAATGCCCTCAAATATAAGTTTTAAGCATATTATATCTTAAAAATAAGCATTATACAATTATAGGGCAACTTATTATAATAAAGCTGCAATCACCAAAGGAGCGTATAATCAATTATGAAAAAGGTGCATTACAGCTGGATTATTTGTGTCGCGGGTACATTGTTGTTAACCTGTACCGTAGGCGCGACAAGCAATGCGTTTGCGGCCTATCTGCCGTTTATAAAGGCGCAGGGGTATTCGGGCGCTGAGGTTTCATCCATATTATCGGTACGCTGTCTTTTTTCGCTGCTCGGCATGCTTTGTGTTGAGCAATATTATAAAGTGCTGAATCTTAGGGTGGGGCTTGTACTTTCATGCTTGCTGGCGGCCGCCGGATTTGCTGCCTATGCTTTTGCAAGCGCCATGTGGATGTATTACTTTCCTGCCATGCTGTGTGGTTTTGCGTACGGATTCGGTTCGTTAATTCCTGTTTCAATCTTAATCAGACGCTGGTTTAACACTAAAAGAGCCTATGCCATCGGCATATGTGCCTCCGGCACAGGTATAGCGACTATTTGCTTTCCGCCTGTTGTCACTCTGCTTATTGAGCGCTATGGCCTTTTTAAGACCTTTATGGCGGAGGCGCTTTTTCTGATAGCCTGTGCGGGGCTTACAGGCTTGCTGCTCCGCAACGATCCGGCTGAGCTGGGTTTGCAGCCCTATGGCACGGAGGGCGGCCCAAACCCAAGCCTTACTGCCACAATAAAAGGCGGGCGGCGTCTGCCTAAAAGCAAGCTGTTTTATATGCTGGGCGCCATGGTACTGCTGGGCGCGGTGGGTACTTCCGGCCCGGGGCATTTTTCGGTTTTATTTACAACCGCAGGCTACAGCGCAATGCTGGCCTCCAGTGCCGTTTCGGTATTTGGCATTTCGCTGACATTAAGCAAATTGACCTATGGGTTAATGTCCGACCGTATGGGCGGCTGTAAATCTGCGTTACTGTTTTTTTCGGTGCTGGCCTTGGGGTGCCTGAGCTGTGCGATGGTTGACGGAAACAGCACCCTCCTTGTATTTTTGGGCGTTATACTCATGGGCTTGGGATATCCGCCTGCAACGGTTGGCATCTCAGTTTGGGCGGCCGATTTTTCAGAGGAAGCGGATTATGCGAAAACGCTTAAATGGTTTCAAATCAGTTACTCATTGGGTGGGTTGATTTTTGTTTCGCTTCCCGGACTGCTATATGACCTGACCGGGCGTTATCAGGTTTCTTATTTAGTGTTTCTATGCGTCATCCCGCTGATTGCAGCTGTTGTATGGCGGACGTATTTCTTTTTGGCTAATACAAAACTGTTGCACTAAAAAGGGGATAACGCAGCGGCGCGAAAAACAGGCCGCCAAGGCCGTACATTTTTTAAGTTTGTCGACTATATAGCACAAAAAGCACCGCCCAGAGCGGGGTAAATATAAAAGGGCGTAAGCGGAGCCGACAGACACGACTCCGCTTACGTCTATATTTTTTTGATCATAAATTCGGCAATGGTATCAATGACCAGCTCCAGATCCTCCGGCCTGAGATAGGCATGAACGGGTATGCTTAAAACCTGTTCACAGGTGCCCTCCGCAACAGGGAGTGCGCCTCTCTTGCCGCCCAGATACGCAAACGCGGCCTGCAAATGCAGCGGAGCAGGGTAGTATACCATACTGGGAATGCCGCAGGTGCTTAACTCCAGCTTTAGCCGGTCACGGGTGACCCGATCGGGCAGGCGAAGCGTATATTGCGACCAAGCCGAAACCGTATCGGGCGGCACAATGGGAGTGATTCCAAACCTTGACAGCGCAACAGTATATTTTTTAGCGTTTTCACTCCGTTTTGCAAACTCGTCATCAAAGATTGAGAGCTTTTGCAGCAGAACAGCAGCCTGTAAGGTGTCCAGCCTTGAATTAATACCAATAATACGATGGTCATACTTTGAACTGCCCTTGCCGTGAAGCCTTAAAGAGTTAATGGTTTCGGCGTGGGGGCGGCTATCGGTAAAGATGGCTCCGCCGTCACCGTAGCAGCCCAGCGGCTTTACCGGGAAAAAGCTGGTGGCCGAAATTTCACCAAAGGTGCAGGAGGTACGGCCAAAACGGCTGGCACCAAAGCTTTGGGCAGCATCTTCGAGCAGCCAAAGCCCCTCGCGTGCCGCAATATGGTTTAAGCGCCGGTAATCGGCGGGCACGCCAAATAAATTCACCGCTACAATACCTACGGGCCGCAGCCAGCCCTCTCGCTGTACGGTGGAGATAGCGTCCTCCAGCGATGCGGGGTCTATATTAAAGGTTTCATCCGCATCGACGAAAACCGGTGTTGCCCCCCGCAGCGCCACCGCCTCGGCCGTGGCGGCAAAAGTAAAAGCCGGAACAAAAACAGCGTCGCCTCGTCCGGCTCCCCATGCCATAATGGCCAAGGTCAAGGCGTCGGTCCCGTTTGCACAGCACAGGCAAAAGCTGCTGCCGGTACGTACCGCCAACTGCTGTTCAAGCTCGTCAACCTGTGCTCCGCAAATATAACAGCAGTCCGCCAACACCTGCCCGATAGAACTGGCCATGCCTGCAGAAAGTCGCTTGTATTGTTCAGGCAGACCGGAAAAATTCATCATAGTGCATCACCGCTTTCCAACACGGGGCCGGTCTGAGAAAATTTGTACCGGCATCCGCAGCAGCAATTAGGGGTAGCGACGGAAATAGGCTTGCCGCAGCGGCAGAGCCACCCGCGCAGCCGGGCAGGCGTTCCCATGACCAATGCGTGGTTGGGCACGTCCTTTGTAACCACGCTGCCGGCGCCCACCATAGCGTGGCGCCCCACTGTCACACCGGCGATAATCACACATCCGGCGCCCAGCGAAGCGCCGTGCTTAATCCTTGTTTTTTCGTATTCGTCGGGTTGCTTGGGATATTCACAGCGGGGGTAAAGCACGTTTGTAAAGGTCACGTTTGGGCCGCAAAAAACATCGTCTTCCAGTGTTACACCGTTAAAAACTGAGACATTATTTTGCAGCCGCACTCTGTCGCCCAAAATGGCGCCGGGCGCAATATAAACATTTTGCCCCAGAGAACAGTTTTCTCCAATTTTTGCGCCGCTGCGAACCACAGCATGGTGCCAGATTTGCGTCCCGCCGCCAATTTCGACATTTTCTTCAACGCAGGCTGTTGCGTGAAGCTTATAAGCCATAGGTCAGCCCTCCCCTGGATGTAATAAGGCAATCCGGGCAACGGCACCTGTCCAAATTGCTTTCATTTTCATATTCTATGGGGAATTGGGGCAGCAATATGACAGAAAAAAGGAACCAACACGAAGGTTGGTTCCTTTATATGGTGCCGGAGGCGTCAGCCTGAAACGGCAAAGCGCGTGCCGCCCGCCGACGTGCTGTTTTCGATTCGGGAGAGCTTGTCCCCTTGAATAAAGACATCCCGCAGATCCTCAACCATAGGTACAATTTCCTGAATAAGCTTGGCGTCCTTTTTTACATTTGCGGCAATCAGCTGGCGGTTAAAAAAATCATATAAAGCCGCAAGATTGTTAGAAATGGGATACTGCCTGTCCAGCGTGACGGTGAGATAGTTGAGAATTTTTTGCGCCTTTTGCAACGCCACATTGGTGGCCGGAATATCCTTTTCAGAAATGCCCTTAATGGCGAGATTCATATTCAGGATGGCTGCCTCATACAGCTTTGTAAGCATTTCGCCATGTGTCATGGTCATAACCGACTGCGAGGCATATTTGTTGTAAGGATTGTAAGCCATAGTTCCTACCTTCTCTCAGTCAAGTTTATCACGAGGACGAAGACATCATGGAGGTCAGCCAGGAGCTGGTGCTGTTCATATTCGAGATCAGCGACTCCATTGAGTTAAACTGCTTCCAGTAGCGCTCGTACTCGTTTTGATAGCGATCCTCAAGCCGATCCAGATTACTTTTAATATCCTTAATCTGCTTATAGATGTTGCTGGTGGTATCGGTTTTGCCGGTAGCACCAGCTATGCGTACCAGACTGCCGGGATTGGTCGGGGTGGTTC
>JAEWYJ010000331.1 GCA_023395695.1 Bacillota bacterium
CGCACGCTGGGCGACGATTGCCCCGACCGGCTGCGGCGGTTTTTATTCCCGCTGGAAAACGCGGCCATGACGCCGCGGCTTGTTTACCTTGCCGCAAAATACGGCATTTGCGAGCTGCTGCTCTCAGGCGTGACCACCTTTTTGGACATGTATTACTTTGAGGATGAGGTGGCCCGTGCCTGCGAAGAAATGGGCATCCGCGGCTATCTTGGTGAGACGATTATCGGCCAGCCCACCTGCGTCAGCCCGGATCCTTACGGCGGCTTTGACTACCAGCGGGCATTTCTCGAAAAATACCGGTACGGCAGCCGCGTTCGTCCGGTTATTGCGCCGCACGGCACGACAACCTGCGACACAGCCGCGCTGAAAAGGGCGTATGCGCTCGCTGTCGAATACGACACGCTGTTTACGCTGCATGCGTCTGAGATGGACTATGAAATAGCGCATTTTGCCGGGCTTGGCACCACCCCGACCGCATTTTTAGATGAAATTGGCGTGTTAGGCGGGCATACGCTGCTGGCGCACAGCATCCACGCCAATGACAGTGACCTTGATTTTATTGCGCGGCGGGGAGCGTCGGTGGCGCATTGCATCGCCAGCAACACCAAGGCGGGCAAGGGGGTTGCACCGGTTAAGGGTATGCTGGCGCGTGGCATTGCCGTGGGGCTGGGCACCGATGGCGCGTCATCAGGCAATACGCTGAACCTGTTTGACCAGATGCGTCTGTTTGCGAATTTTCATAAAACCGCCAACCGTGACCGCGCGTTGTTCCCTGCCGGAGAGATTGTACGCCTTGCCACAGCGGGCGGCGCCAAAGCGCTGCGCGCCGGGCGGGAATTCGGCACGCTGGCCCCCGGCATGCAGGCCGACCTTGTACTGGTTGAAACCGATTCGGTCAATATGTTCCCGATTTACGACCCCTTTTCGGCGCTGGTTTACTCGGCCAATGCCGCTAACGTGCGCAGCGTGCTGGCGCAGGGCAAGCTGCTCGTCCACGATAAGGCGCTTGTAGGGCATAATCTGGCCGATATCCGCGCCGAGCTGCTTGCGGAGATGGGCGCGTTTACCGCCGCTGCCGAGGCGTACCGGGATGTTTTATAGCGGTATGCTACAGTATTAAATTAAAAAGTGCGCGCCCCGCATCCGACGACAAACGGATGCGGGGCGCTTTTAAGCGATTCAAATGTACTTTGTAAGCAAACGACTTAAATATGGTTCAAACAACGCTTTGCAGGCCGAGCGTTTTTTCAATCAGCAGCATCACGCCCATTGTCACCAGCATCATCAGCGTGGCCAGCGCGGCAATCGTTGGATCAAAATGATATTCGACATAGTTCATCATCTCAATCGGCAGCATCGAAACGCCGGGGCCGGTCAAAAAAGCCGAAAGTGATACGTTGTTAAACGAATTAATGACCGCCATGATGCAGGCAGATGCAATGCCCGACTTGATGTTGGGCAGCACGATATGAAAAAATGTGTAAAGCCGGGTGGCACCCAGACTTCCGGCCGCTTCCTCGGTGGCAAAGTCAAAGTTTGAAAGGCTAGACGTTACCACCCGCATAATATACGGAATACTCAGCAGCGTGTGGCCGATTAAAAGGCTTGGCACCACCGGCAGCGCGTACTGCTTGACGATATAGCGCAGCATCATAAAGCCGAGCACGACACACGGAATAAGCACCGGCGACAAAAACAGCAGCTTAATGCCCTCCTTGCCCTTGAAGTGGTAGCGGTTGAGCGCATATGCCGCCGGCAGCCCGAGCAGCAGCGCAATAAGCGTCGCCGCCAACGCGATGAAAAAGCTCATTTTAGCTGCTTCAATAAACGCTTTCATGGTCAACGCCTGTGCATACCACTTGAGTGTAAACCCCTCGCCCGGGAATTTAAGATAGGCGGTGTCGCTCACTGACGCTGCGGCAATTACCAGCAGCGGGCCGATGAGAAAAGCATACACCAGAATTGTAACCAGCAGCAGCGTTCTGCTCCTTTTCATACCGTCACTCCCCTCAAGGTGGGCTTTGTTTGGATACGGCTCTTCTGTAAGAAGGCCATGGTGATATAGCGCCCGGACGGCGCCAAAAGCAGCTTACTTTACGGCAAAAATGGCGTTCCACTGGTCAATCCACTGCGCCTTGTTGGCGTTATAGACGCTCCAGTCGGGGAACATCAGCGCATCGATGGTGTCCTTGCCGTAGGTGAAGTTGGCGGCCTGCTCGGCGGTCAGCTCAACGTCGGGGCGCACCGGGCTGTCAACGCCGTCGAGCGCCTCAGCCAGCTGAACCTCTTTGCTCAGGTAAAAGTCAATGAATGCGGTGGCCAGCGCATTGTTTTTGCTGCCCTTGATAATATTGAGCATGTTATAGCTCGAAAAGCTGCCCTCGGAGGGGTCAACCCAAACATAGTCGGGGTTGGCGGCCTTGGCGGCGGTGTAGCTGTAGTCGAGCAGCACGGCGACGCTGACCTCACCCTGATTGAGCATGGTGATGGTGTCGTTGGCGCTCGTATAGGTTTTGACAACGTTGGCCTTCAGCTCGCCGAGCTTTGCGAAGATGGCGGCGTCGTCCTTGCCGGGCTCAAGGCCAAAGGCTTTGGCGGTGGCATAATAGAACAGCGGGCCGGTCGTGGTGGTAATGTCGGGAATAGCGATGCTGCCGGCCAGCTCAGAATTCCAAAGGTCGGCCCAACCCTGAATGTCCACCTCGCAGTAGGCGGCGTCATAGACAATGCCCAGGCGGTTAAAGGTGTAGGCGGGGCCAAAATCTGCACCCATGGGGGCCTTGGCGCCATCATAAAGCGCGTCAAGGTTCTGCATCGCGGCGCGGTCGACGGTGTCGATCAGGCCCGCTTCGGCCAGCTGGGCGACAAAAAGGTCGCCGATGACCACAACGTCATAGCTCTCGGGCGATTCTTTAATCTTGGTTACACGCTCGGCATTCTTGCCGGTGTCGACAACCAGTTTGGCGCCGGTGGCTTCCATAAAGGGGTCGTAGATGTTCTTTTGCAGCAGCTCGGCGTTAAAGCTAAAGGTGCTGATCGAGAGGGTCTGCCCCTCAAAGGGCTTTTCGGCGGGTGCGGCTTCGGCAGAGGAAGACGCGGGCGCCTCGGAGGAAGCCGGCGCGCTGGAAGCGCCGCCGCAGGCCGTGAGAGAAAGCGCGGCCATTGCCGCGGCCAGAACAAGGGTTAAAACCTTTTTACTCATTTCCTTTTTCATCCTTTTAAATCAAAATAATTTTATTCGACACCAGTGACAGCGTTACCGCATCACCGATGCTGAAGGCCTGTTCCTGACTGGTGCTGACCACCAGCTCGCCAATGGGCGTCTCAACGTTATATTGGTTACGCTTGCCTAAAAAGGTGCTGACAACCACCCGGCCGGGCACGGCATTGGCTGGGCCGTCACCGGCGGGTCCAACTATAATATCCTCGGGTCGGATACAGCCCTTAAAGCGGTCGCCCGCACGGGTTTGATCCGCCACCAGCCGGATACCGGCGGCCGAAAAGCTGTTTTCGCCGGTGCGGGTCAGGTCAAAGAAGTTTTCAAAGCCCACAAAATGGGCCACAAATTCAGTTTTGGGGTTGTTGTAAATCTCGCCGGGTGCGCCTAACTGCTCAATGACGCCGTTATTCATAATTGCGACCTTGTCGCTGATGGCAAAGCATTCCTCCTGGTCGTGGGTGACGTAGATGGCTGTAAAGCCCAGCTCCTGCTGCAATTTGCGTATCTCGACCCGCATCTTGACCCGCAGCTTGGCGTCGAGATTTGAAAGCGGCTCGTCAAACAGCAAAAGGTCGGGCCGAACGACCAGCGCGCGCGCCAGCGCCACGCGCTGCCGCTGCCCGCCCGAAAGCGCGCGCGGCAACCGGTGCTCAAACCCTTCAAGGTCGACGGTTTTCAGAATATCGTGCACAGCGGCGGCAATGGCCTCCGGCCCCATTTTGCGCATCTTAAGGCCGAACGCAACATTTTCAAAAATAGTCATATGCGGGAACAGCGCATAGCTCTGAAACACAAAGCCGAAGTTGCGCTTGTGCAGCGGCACGCGGGTATAGTCGCGTCCGTCAAACATAAAGCGGCCGCTCATCGGCTCCGAAAAGCCCGCAACAAGGCGCAGCGTCGTCGTTTTACCGCAGCCGCTTGCGCCCAGAAGGCTGAGCAGCTCACCCTTTTCCACGCTGAGGTTAAAATCTCTGAGAATAATATTTTTATCGTAGCCCGCCGTGATGCTTTGCAGTTCCAGAAGCGACACAGGTTGCACATCCTCTCTGAGCGTTGGTTTCAAATCGTGCGCCCGCAGGC
>JAEWYJ010000001.1 GCA_023395695.1 Bacillota bacterium
ACACTGACCCCATGGCAGCGCGTCGGCTTTGCGGTGGGGGAATGGGGCGGCAGCCGGGCCTGACGGACAGATTGGCGCAATGTTCCATAAATAAAGGACAAAATGCCCTTGGTTAATGCAGGATAAAATGCTATAATACAAGCGTAGAGTCCAATTATTTTGCAGGCGGGAGGAACCTGGAATGGCCGAATTAGACCTGACGCTTTACGGCGATGAAAAGGTATTGCTGAGAACCAGCTTTTTTGGCGGCTTTGAAAAGAAAGAAGTATTGACTTATATCGATAAGCTCCGGAAGCAGAACCGGACGATGGCGCAGGAGCTGGCCCAGCATATCAGCGAGGTGTCGACCGCACGCAACCAGCTTTCTGAGCAGGTGTCAAGCTTTGAGGTTAAAATAACCGAAATGGAGCGCCAGCTCGACGAGCGCGGCGGAAAGATTCGGGAGCTGACCGGCGTGGTCGAGTCGCTGCGAAACGAAGTCAGCCAGCAGAAGCTGCGCCAGATTGAGCGCGAAAAAGACTTGCAGCAGCAAAAGGACCAGAACCGGCAGCTGATGGTACAGCTCCAGAATTACGAATATAAGGCCAAGCGCTACGAAGATGTTTCGACGCAGATCGGCGATATTATTTTAGATGCAAATCAGCGCGCGGCCGAGACGGTTGCGCAGGCGCAGGAGCAGGCCGAGCAGATTAAGAAAAGCGCCGTGACAGCCAGCCAAAAGATTACGGCGGAAATGTCGCTGATGCGCAATGAGATTGCCACAGTACGCGTCCAGCTTGAGGATTTGATGAAAACCTTCACCGCGCGGCTTGAGGACATAGACCATATGCTGCTTGAGGTCGTACCGGCCGGTACGGATGATGCCATTGCCGAGGTGGCTCAGGCTGCCAAAGCGGAGCAGGAAGCGCCCGTGCCCGATATGCCCTGCGACAAGGCCCTGCCCAAAATGGGCGGCGTGCCGCAGCAAAACTTTTTTCGCGGCGCCGCAACGATTTGAAGCCGCAGAACAGGCTTCAGTCGGCGGCGAGGCCGTATTTTCAAAGACTGTCAGGCCCCAGACCGTGCAGCAGCACAGCAGCTCCGAAGCGCTTTCGAAGCTGATTAAAAAACTGCTTTTTTAAAGTATGGAGATAAGCCTGTCTTGCAGTTTGTAGGGCAGGCTTTTTTTGAAAGGGGGTGCCCTATGTTTAAATCCAGACGCGGCCGCAACTTTGGCCGGGTTTGCGCCGTAATCGCGGCGGGCGGCGCGTCCTCGCGCATGGGCTTTGATAAGCTTACAGCCGACCTGTGCGGGCTGCCGGTGCTCATACATACCGTTAATGCCTTTGAGCGCTGCGACCTGATAGATGAAATTGTGGTGGTCACGCGGGAGGAGCATATCCCGGCGCTGCTGGCCGACGTTAAATATCAGGGCTTTAAAAAGCTGCGCAGCATCGTTAAGGGGGGCGACACACGCCAGCAGTCGGTATATGCGGGGGTGTGCGCCTGCTCGCCGGATATGCAGTATATTTGCGTTCACGACGGGGCGCGGCCGCTTGTCACCGACGCGGTTATAGAGGCGGCTGTCAATGCGGCGGTCAGACACGGCGCCGCGACGGCGGCAGTACCGGCCAAGGATACCATCAAGCGACGCAGCGGCGACTTTGTGGCCGAAACGCTGCCGCGCGAGACACTTGTGCAGGTTCAGACGCCGCAGGTGTTCAAAAAGGAGCTGTATCTGCGCGCGTTTTCTCAAAGCGGGGAGGCGTATTCTGACGACTGTCAGCTCATAGAAAGCCTTGGGGCAACCGTGGCGTTATCAAAGGGCGATTATCAAAACATTAAGCTGACTACCGAGGAGGATTTTATCCTAGCCGAGGCTTTTTTAATGCAGCGGGAGGGGTTTTGAATGCGTATCGGACACGGCTATGACGTTCATCGGCTCGTCGAGGGCCGAAAGTTGATTTTGGGCGGCGTGGAGTTGCCGCACACACACGGGCTGCTCGGGCACTCCGACGCCGACGTTCTGGCCCACAGTATTACCGACGCGCTGCTTGGGGCAGCCGCACTTGGCGATATTGGGGCGCATTTCCCCGACAGCGACACCGCTTATGCGGGGGCAGACAGCATGAAGCTGCTCAAAAGGGTGGTGGACATGCTGGCGCAAGAGGGGTATTCAATCGGCAATATCGATGCGACCATACTGGCACAGGCTCCAAAGCTGGCGCCTTATATAGGCGATATGCGCCGCGGTATTGCCGCAGCCTGCGGCATTACCGAAGACCGGGTCAGCATAAAGGCCACCACCGAAGAGGGCTTGGGCTTTACGGGCCAAAAGCAGGGCATCGCCTGCCATGCGGTGTGCCTTATTTTTGAACAGGGACAAAACTGATACGATAAAAGTTTTTATTTATATAATTGTGATATTCATGCGATTATGGTACAATAAATACAGTAGATTGAACAATGATTTGGCAAAGGATGTGCATGTGTGGACAACCTGATTTATGACATACAGGGAATACTAAATTCCTTTGGCATTTCAGATTTTTTGGATATTGTGGTCGTCGCCTATTTGATGTATCAGGCTATCCGCCTGGTGCGTGAGACCCGGGC
>JAEWYJ010000100.1 GCA_023395695.1 Bacillota bacterium
GCTGTGGACTGCGTTCCTCTATTTTTTGTTTCAGCTGCCGTCGGTTTCGGTCATGTATCAGCACGTTGAGCCGCTGACCAGCGAAAAGCAGGTGAATCAGGCTGCCATTTACATTTTTATTACCAATACCGTCGCCATGATGCTTGCTATTGTCGGTCTGCTGGCCGTCGCCTTTGTGCCGGAGCTGGTCGGCGCTTCGGTTCCTATGCTGGTACTGGTACAAAACGGCGTGGGGGCCAGTCTTTTGACGCCGATTATTTCCATCCTGATTATTCTGGGCGCCGTCTCCACCGGTGTTAACATGGTCTCGGGTATTGTCACCCGCTGCGTCAACGCCATGGAACGCCGTATTGCCGACCCGGACAAACGGGCCTCGGGCCACCAGCTGCGCAACATTGCTTTTTCGGTGTTGTTTACGGCCATTGCGTTTGCCATTGCGCAGTTCGGGCTGATGGCGGTGGTCAGAAAAGGTTATGCGTATCTGGGCTACGCCGGTCTCATTTCGGTTTTTATTCCTTTTGTCATACGCTTTATTGTCGATTTTTCCAAAAAAGAAAAAGCGTAATACAAAAATTGCACACGGCCGGCAGAGCGTATTTCTCTGCCGGCCGTGTATTTTTATGCGCAACAGCCCGCACGTGGTAAAGGGTATGCCGCCAGGCCGATAGAGTCAGGCAGACAGGACAGCCCCCCGCCTGCAAAAATATTTCCATCTGTCGGTTGTTGCACACAAAAAACGGCTGTTGTGTCGTATTTTAAGGCCACAGAGGCCCTTTTGTACCCGATCCGCCGCCAATCCCGCAAAAAAACGGCGAATTGACTTTTGTTTTTTTTATATGTTAAACTATTCTGTGCAGAGATAGGACGCGCTTTAAAACGATTTGTTTTGCTTTAAAGCTTGTTTTTACCTGAGCAGGCAATCCGACAGTGGAATGCCGCCTTTAAAATTTAAATTTTCGCTGAATCCGTTAAACGGAGCGGGAGAACCATTTGTGGGGTGAATCGCGCTATGCGCGTAGGGTGAGCTTTCCATCCGAATCCGTCAGCTAATCTCGTAAGCGTTGAAAGCGAGGGTGATTAAATTTTCTTTATAACTGTATGACTATCTGAAGGTGCATCCCGCACAGTATGAAAGGAGAATTTAATGAGGGTTTCTATTGGATTGTTTGGATTTGGAAAAACCGGTATGGTCGTTGCCGACGAGTTGATTAAGGATGACGAATGCGATCTGCGGTGGGTCATGCGTAAATCGCACCGTCACGAAGGCGAATACGCCAGCCGTCAGCTGGGATATGAATTTGACCAGGGCATGATCTATTGTCTGGAGAGCGTCGATCTCGACCGCTTTTACGAAGAAAACCGCGTGGATGTTATTATCGATTTTTCTGCGGCCAGCGCGGTGGAGGAGTATCGAAATGCCGTCAAATGCGGCTCTCGTATTGTCTCTGCAATTTCAAAATATGAGCGGTCGGAGCTTGAAAAGCTTCGGATATTAAGTCGGGAGGCCGCTGTCTTATACTCCCCGAACATCACATTGGGTATCAATTTTTTAATTGAGGCTTCAAAGGTGCTTCAGAGAATTGTTCCCAACGCCGACATTGAAATTATTGAGGAGCATTTTAAGACTAAAAAGGACGTCTCCGGTACTGCGGTCAGAATTGCTGACGATCTTGGTCTGGACAAGGCGCAGCATATCAACTCGATACGTGTCGGCGGCATTGTCGGCAAGCACGAGGTGGTATTTGGCTTACCCAACCAGACCATCCGCATCATTCACGAGTCGCTCAACCGTTCGGCCTTCGGTCAGGGCGCCATCTATGCGGCAAAGTGGATTACAGGCAAGGCAAGCGGCCTCTACAGCATGGAGCAGGCGCTGGCGCTTTCAATGGGTGGCAGCAGATATCTGCCCGCCGACGCGGATTAATTCAGCTTATAAAACGTTTGTAGCGGGTCAATGATTTCATATCGGAAATCGTTGACCCGCTTTTAAGTAAAATCAATTATTTTAGAAATGAAAAAAGGGCTTGCCGGGCATAGTTCGTGCCTCGCAAAGCACAGAGCGGCGGTAAGCCGGGACCCGCCCGGGCGCGGAACCACACAAGCCGGACACTTGCACCAACGCCGCAACGGCACAATTGTCAATCGGTTTGGCTATATGGCGGCCCGCTCGGCCCTCGCGCAGCACCCCGGCACTCATTTTACTGAAGCGCTACATAAATATGCACTTCGCAGTCGCCGTTTTCATCGGTACGGACATACTCCTCAAAATCCCCGGTATAGCTGCGTAAAAGCGGCAGGGGCCAAATGGCGTCCCACGCCCCGGCCACCGCCGTCACCTGATCTCCAAACACCACAAATTTGGCGTAATGTCCCTGTGGAATAACCTTTGTGACAACGCCCTCCGGCAGATTGCCCACCTGCGTGACCTCGCAGCCGACCGTGATATTATACGCGTCGTGCGCGTCGCCCGAATAATCCGAATACAGGCCGACAGCAAAGTTGTTTGCCTTGTCGGGAATGGCCGAAAACAGTCCTTTTTCAAAAAACTGCCCCCACAGCCCCCCGATTACCGCGCCCATGTCGGGCGCAGTATTTGCGGTTCGGGCGGTCAGCCCCGCAATGGTCTTTGGTTCCAGCGTCACAATTTCATAATTCATAAAGCCATCTCCTTTGTTTTGATAGCTCTATTTTACGCCCCTTAACAAGACATCATCACGTCATATATTGCGTGCAGGCCAGTTGTAATTTTTTACAAAGCGTCTCCCGCACCTGCTGTGGCCCCAGCACGCAAAGGCCTGCGCCAAACGTCATCAAATACTGGTAGAGCCAGTCGTTGTCCGGCATGCTAAACCGCACGAGAAACGCGCCGTCTGCGTTTTTTTGAACTTCCGCCCGGTTAAGCTCCTCCAGCACGCGGTAGGACAGTTCCGGCACAATGCGCGCCGTAATTTCTACCGTCGGCAGCAGATAGGGCTCCTCCCCGCGCTCGGCCTGCGGGGGCGGCTCACGTCGCTCAAAGGTCTCTTCCAAGAGAACGGGCTGTCCCATACGCAGCAGCTTAAAGTAGCGAAAATCCTGCCGCAGCCTGCACCACGCCAGCAGGTACCAGCTCCGCTCCCGGAATAATAGCTTTACCGGCTCGGTCACCCGTCGGGTGGTTTTTCCGTTTGCGGCACTGTAATCAAACACCGTTATCCGCCGTGTCAGAATCCCCTGCTTTAAAAGCTCAAAAATGCCCGCGGCAGGGTCATTGGGGTTCCATGCCGAAAAATCAATCTCTATCCAGTCGGACCGGTCGCCGCCAAACAAAGCCGAAAGCTTCCCCAGCGCAGTGTCTGCTTCGTTTGCCCGGACGGCGTGCAGACCGCTGAGCGAAGCGAGTATGCTCTCTTTCTCCTGCCGGGTCAGTACCGATTTATTGAGGACAAAATTTTCGGTCAGCTGTATGCCGCCGCCAGCCCCCTTGCTGGCATAAATAGGAATGCCGGCCTGTGAAAGCGCCTCAACGTCGCGGTGCACGGTACGCACCGATACGCCGAAATGCGCGGCCAGCTGCCCGGCCGTCATCTTCTTTTTATCCAACAGCAGATAGACCGTTTCAAACAGCCTGCCTATTTGCATATATACCGCCTCCGCAATTATTATAAGGCATTGCCACACTTATTTAAAGCGGCTGGCACTGTTAAAATGCGCCCCCGTTTTTTGCCGCATAATTGTGAATTTACCAAAAACATGTTAAGATAAAACAAAATGAGTCGATTAAGATTTCATGACAGCTATAGCGGCAACCCAACGATGCGAAATATAATTTCAGGTGGTAACAACATGAGCAAAGCATCTGTTTTAAAACGAATAGTCTCCTCTGTTCTGGCGGCAGGTCTGGCGCTTGGCGGCATAACCGCCGGCGGCCTTGTGTCTGCGGCCGATCAGTATTATATCCGCTTTTACGACCCGATTACCAAGGCAACCACTACAAACCAGACGCTGGTGGAAGGCAGCCCCATTACAATACAGGCCAAGCTGCCGGACAGCTACGATTTTTCTATGACCCCATTCGCCGTGCGCAAAACAATCGGCGGCGTTTCAACGCCTATTCCGGATATTTCCTCCGTTTTTCAGATTGTCACCAATACCGTCGGCAGTAACTACAGCCTGACGCCAAAGCTGCTTCCCGCCGCTGAAAACTCGGCGGAATTTACGCTTGAGGCGCTGTATACCGCAAACGTCACCGACGGTTCGGCGGTCATTTCCTCCCCCATTGATTCGCGCAATTTTGCTGTCAGCGCCATCTCTGAGGCATCCATTCCAATTACGGCGGACAGCTCGCTGACCTTTAAGGTGCGACGCAGTCAAGCAGAGGGCGACACGACCATTGCATTTGACAACGTTCTGGCTGCGTCCGGCTATTTTGACAACAAATATGACGGCGAGGTGGTAACGGCGCAAGCCATTGCCGTTGAGAAGGGCGTACGCTACATTCCCGTCACCATCTACCCCAAGACAGGCAGCGATGTGCCCACGCCGCTGAAATTTAAAATATACCTCGAGGGCATTCCTGCCAACTACCTGTTTCTGGAGGACACAACGTTTCGTGTCTCCTTTACCCGCCAGACCATATCGCCCCTGATCGCAACGGTCATCACCCGCCAAAAGGCGGTGGACGACACCCGGGACAGCGTGCTGCAAAACCCGACGACGACCGGCGTAACCACCACCGGCGAGGCCTACATACAGCTGACAAGCGGCGAGACGCTGCAAAGCATTCAAAACAGCTTTATTGTGCTGGCACAGGTACACCGCTACAATATTGACGTCAATCTCGAGTGGGAGTGGGTTCCGGATGTCCCGGCCGGCTCGGATCCGAACGACTCGCCTTATAAAAGCGATTTGCAGGTGCAGCGCACCAACGACCCCAAAAAGCAGGCCATTACGATTGTGCAGCGCCGGGAACAGGACATAACCGGCGAATTGCGGGTCAATGCGGTTTATACTTATACTGACAGCAGCGGTGTTACACATACCGTCACCTCTGCCACTCCCGGCGCTATCCCAATTATGATATACGGCACCGGCAAACCGCCTACCTTTACACCCTACGAAAAATACACCGGCAGACAACCATCCGGCTCTGATATTGTTGAACCGTTTGATTCCCTTGTTTTTCCTCAAACAATGAACATGGACGTCTATTCCGGCAAGCCCGCCTACGGTGCGCTTACCCCGAACGACAAAGCGCCCAACGCCCCCTACAAGCTGACTGCCAGCATGTTTTTTGGCGACGGACGCGGCAAGGCGGCAAAAGCGGTCATTAAGCAGAACAGCAGCGGCGGCGAGCTTGAGGTTTACCTTGAGGGATCGCCGGTCGCCTACGCCTACGGTACCGATATTCTGAATGTCGGCAATTATAAATCGCTTGAAATTGTGGCCAAAAAACGCGGACAGGTCAATCTTCAGGTGCTTTTTTACAATGCAAAAAACGAGTTGATGTCCAGCTATACCGTCATGCAGAATTTTTATGTTGACGACACAACCCCCAAGGCCGATGGCACGCTGGCTACGTTGGCGCTTACGGGCTTTCCTACCGGTGCTTCCGGCACGAAAAAAGAAATTTTCAACAAGGTCTACCCTCAGGGCAGCATCCCCTTCGGCTTTGAGCCGGGGGTTAACGCCTATACCATCCAGCTGCCCAATGTCGTCGAGGAGGTTACGCTGGCCCCAAGGCTTACCATCGGCAGCGGCGCCTCGACCGATATTCTCTTTTCGGTGCAGGGCGCTGATGCCGACGAGAAGGTTCAGTCCGGCAAAACCTCAAAGCCGATTAACCTCGTGACCGAAATTCCCAAGCTGGTGCGCATTACCGTGACCGCGCAGGACGGCAGCACCAATGCCTACACGCTGACGCTGCTGCGTCAGGCTCCGAGTACCGACGCGACGCTTTCGGCGTTTGAAGCCTATAAAACAACCGACACCAGCACTAATTTGATTACCGGCTTTGTCTCGAACAAGTATGCCTACGCCATCACCGTCCCTTACTCCACGCAGGAGCTTGAGGTTCTGGCGGTGCCCAACAGCCCGTGGGTTACGATGAACGGCAGCAGCGCCGTTACCTGGAGCGGGCCGGTTAAGGCATTGTCGCTGGCTGAGCGCATTTCAAAATATTTTACCAAGGAGCAGACCAGCACAACCTTTACGCTTAACCGGCCGCAGGCAGTCAACGGCGTCTTTCCGCCCAGCGCGCTGACCACCATCACCGCCTCGGTAACGGCTGAGGACGGCACCACCGTTTCAACCTACACGCTCAACGTTACCTGCCTTGCGCCAAGCACAAACACCAACTTAAAGACACTTTCGGCAGCCGGAAAGACCGGCACTGTTTATCCGTTTGAATACGGCATCACCTTTTCTCCCGTTCTTAAGGACTATCTGGTTTATATCCCCTACTCGACCGACGCACTGACGCTGACGGCACAGGCGGAGGACGACGTTACCTCGCTGGCGCTGGCGCTTGACGCCGGACGGTACAGCTATACCCGCATTCCCAGCACCTACAACCCTAGCATTCCAACCATTTTTACGATTAAGAATATGGCGCCGGTACCCTTTTCGGGAAAGGACGATCCCAACCTGACGCCGTTTACGCTCTCTCTGTCCGTGACGGCAGAAAGTGAGAATGTCACCGACCCACCCTATACCATTGAGTTCCAGCGCAACGAGCCCAGCGAGGACAACCGTCTTAAATCGCTTGGCGTGACCGACCAGGACGGCAGCGCCGTAGAAAAGTTTTCGTTTAATCCCGAGCAGCTGGAGTATGTATTTACCGTACCCTATCTGACCGAAAAACTGATTCTGACGCCGGTTGTCAACGATGAGCTGAGCAGTGTCACGGTGGACGGCAGTGCCATTTCGGTCTCGCGTCCCAGCTACACCACCAAAGTTCTGCCTGCCGGCTCAGCGCAGACTGTTACAGTGGTGGTTACCGCTGAAAATTTTACAACCAGAACCTACACGCTGAAGGTTACGCGCGAAAAGCCCTCCACCGAGGCACGCCTTTCGGCCTTAAAGGCTGACGCGCTGACCCTTAAGCCCAAGTTTAACCCCAACACGCTAAAATACGCGCTTACCATTCCCGAAGGAACGTCGGGCATGACTGTTACGCCAACCGCCGTCAGCCAATTTGCTACCATAACGGTTAATGACGTCGCCGTTAAGAGCGGCGTCGCCTCTCAAAAAATTACCCCGACCGATGCAACCTCCAAAATATACATCGTCGTTACGGCGCAGGACGGCAAAACCCAAAAAACCTATATCCTGTCCGTCACCGACGAAAATCTTATTGAAAAGAGCAGCAACGCCGATCTTTACAGCCTGACCTTTACCACAGCCGCCATGTCGCCGCGCTTTAAGTCCTCGATTGAGGACTACGAGGTCTATGTCAAGGACGACGTTTATTCGGTGGATATTATCCCCAAAACCGCCAACCGGTACGCCACGGTGACTGTGTATAACGGCAGCCGCGAGATTGGTGACTACGACGGCAACTATGCGTCCTCGCTGCTTGAAGATGAGACCGATTTTACCATTGAGGTCGTCTCGCAGGACAAAACCGTCACCAAGGAATATGTTGTAACCGTCTACCGTGGGGACGAGGATAAGCAGGGCATCTACAAGCCCATTACGGCGGAGGATGTTAATTTTGAAGAAGAGGATCCCATCCGCATCGATATTACAAAATATCCGATCATCACGGCCGAGGTCTTTAATACGCTCAAGACCGATTATCCGCAAAAGAGCATCCTTTTTGAGGGCAACGATTACACGCTGAGTATCAAAGGCTCCGATATGAAGTCGCTGATTCCCAACACCGAAAAGTATGACCTCTCAATCACCTTTACGCCACCCGACGAGGAGGCCATTTGGGAGACCATCACCGACCTTGACTCGGACAACGACAATCTCGACCCGGTTTATATCCATTTTAATCACCACGGCAGCTTACCCGCACCCATGAAGTTTACCATCAGTCTGGGCTCCGCTTACCGCAACCGCCCGCTTTACTGGAATTATTATAACGAGGAGCGTGACCGCATAGACTACTACGGGTATGTCGTCAGTAACGCAAAGGGCACCTTCTCACTGCCTATTACCCATATGAGCACCTACATTGTCACCCAAAAGAAGATTGTCGACGCCGAAAACAAGGTGGGCGCCCTCAACGGCTATTATACCGAGGGCAAGGCAAACCCCAATACCGGCAGCGAGGTGTAGCGTCATGAAATTTTTGCTTTCCATTCTGGCAGCGGCGCTGGTATTTGTAGCCGGCTTTGGTGTGTATTACGCCTACCGGCATGCCGACACCGCGCTGGAGCTTCCATGGCGGGATGCCGCATCGTCACAGGGCGCGCCTTCGGCAGCTTCGGCAGGCAAAGGCGGCGTGACCATGGGGTCGATACAAAAGCCCGACAGCACCTTTGCGGTGCCCGATTCGCTGGCCGCGGCTATCAAGGTCAACCGCGACACCGTCGCTTGGCTGGAAGTGCCCGGCGCCGGCGTCAGCGACAGCGTATTGCAATACCTGGACAATATTTATTATGAGCGGCGGGACGAGCGCCAAAATTACAACATTTACGGCTGCTATTTTATGGATTATGAATGCCCTGTTTCGACGCGCGAAATATTGGCGCCCAATACCGTTATCTACGGTCACAGCGCACCAAACGACGACCCGGACGGCAAGCGCTTCTCCAAACTGTTCCGTTATGCCGACCCCAAGGTGGCCACAGCCAACCCGTGCGTTACGCTGACCACCGAGGATGAGCGTATGCTGTGGGAAGTTTTTGCTGTTTTTTATACCGATACCAGTTTTGACTACATTCAGGTACATATTACAGGCGACCGGATGAAGGAAATTGCCGACCGCGCCAAAACGCTTTCAATCTACGATTACGGCATTGATATTACGCCCGAGGATAAGATCCTGACCCTCTCAACCTGTTCGGACCGCGACGGAGACGACGGCACCCACCGTTTCGTCATTATGGCGCGACTGATGCCCGAGGCGGCCCTTGAGCCTGAACGGGCGAATTTTGTCGAAAAAGTAAAATAGCAGTTGCATTATGACGCGACTGCCTTTATACTGAGATTGGTTACTTAAACAGGATAAAAATTGCAGGAGGTGTATGGATTGATACTGAACAGGCTGGTTAACCAGGCAATGGAGAGCGGCATGGATGCGCTTTGGATGAAGATGCAGGCGCACACCGACAATATCGCCAACTACAGCACCCCCAATTATAAAGCTAAAAAGGTTGATTTCCACGAGGTGTTTGAATCGGTTTCGGAGAAGCGTTCCGGCAAAATGGTATTGCGCGCTACCGTGTCGGCTGATGAAGATACCGAAGCCCGCATCGACGGCAATAATGTCAACATGGAATACGAGCAGCTTGAGCTTTGGAAAGCGCAGGCCCAGTATGCCGCACTGACCCAGAAAATCAACAGCGATTACACCAATGTGCGTACGGTTATCAATACCCTGAGCAAATAACCGGCTTTGTGCCCACCGGAAAGGATGCACGTTATGTCTTCTTTTTTAAATTCACTCAATATTACCGGTTCGGCACTGACCGCCGAGCGTTTTCGCATGGATATGATATTGCAGAACCTGGCAAATATCGACACAACTATGACGGAGGACGGTACCCCCTATCGTCGCAAGCAGGTTGTTTTTGAAGAGCGCCCGATGGATTTTAAGGCGGCACTCAGGGATGAGCGCCATAAATTGGGCGGAGGCGTCCGGGTGGCCCGGGTGGTTGAAAGCCAGGAGGATTTTGTTCCCGTTTACGACCCCGAGCATCCGCACGCCGACGAGAACGGTTATGTAATGAAGCCAAACGTGGACCGCGCGGAGGAGACCGTCGACCTTATGGCCGCCTCCACTGCCTATAACGCAAATCTTACCGCTTTGAACATTATTAAGACCATGACGATGAAAGCCCTGGAGCTGGGCAAATAACCAAACCCTTCCGCAGCCGACAGGCAGGCGGAAGGGTTTGTAATTTTGGGCCGGCGGGCTTTTGCTTCTATGTTTTATACAATTTAGTGACCTTTTACACGTTAAAAAATATAATTTAAATTTAAAGGAAAATTATTATCACTTTTGCAATAATTGGTCATAATTCGATTATATATTGATTAATATGTTAAAATTTAGTGACCGTTTTGTATAAATCCCCTTGACGTTGGCGCAATAAACCGAGTATAATATATTCATGTAATTGGCGGTTATTTTGTCATATTTTATATTTTGTAATTGGATTTGATACAAATATCTTTTGCTTTTTATGGAATATATTGTTAAATTATAGAACTCTTGACAGAACAACTGCTTTTTTACTACAATTATTGGATATCCACTGCCGGGTAATATTCCTGTTCCTTATGGGTCGCACCGCCACCGTCGTTACATCGGTAATTGTGAGGATATAGATACCAAGAAAGGTTTGGTGGTCATGATGTTCATTGTTCCCATCAGCGAATTACAGCCCCTTATTCCTGCGGCCGAAGGCCATAAGCCCTCCGGGCAGGCCACGCCGGGCGCCAGCTTTGAGCGCGTTCTTAAAAACGCCATACAAAATTTGGACGATCTCCAGCACGCCACAGATAAAGACGCTCTTGACCTTGCGCTCGGCCGTACCGACGATTTACATAATATTGAAATTAATACGATGAAGGCCACGGCGGCAATTGAGCTGACCGCCGGCATCACCTCCAAGGTTCTTTCTGCCTATCAGCAAATTATCAGTATGCAGCTTTAGGTGCCGCTGCAATTGAGCGCTCTGTTTGCGTGCGCAGCTTTTTCAAATATGTTTTAAGATGCTGGAGTTAAAATGGCTGAACAAATAAAAAGGGCGTTAGCGTCCGTAAAAGAATATTGGGCGCAGCTGGCGCCCGCGCGTAAAAAACTATTTGCCGTTATTGCCGGTGTCCTGTTGGCCTTTGCCATAGGCGTAACCGTTTTTTTAAATTTTAATGGCGCCGGCTATGTTCTTCTTTATGAAAACATGGCAAGCGCTGAAAGCGCTGAGGTTTATAACGCGCTTCAGGGCCTCAGTATTCCCGCACGCATGGCAAATGGCGAGGTGGAGGTTCCCCGTGAAAGCAAGGAATATGCCAAGGCTCAGCTGGCCATGCAGAATATTCCCAAAACCACCTTGTCCTACGATATTTTCAACGGCAGCGGCGGGCTGACCACCACCGACTTTGAAAAGCGCCAGCTTTTGGTGCAGCAGCTCCAAAACCGCTTGCAGGATACGATACGCCAATATGATGGCATTAAAAACGCTTATGTAACCCTGAGCATCGCTCAGGAGAGCAACCGCGTCTGGGAAACCTCTTCTTCCCGCAGCACCGGCAGCGTCTCGGTGGTTTTGCAGCCGGGGTATACCCTTTCGCGCGATCAGGTCTCCGGCATTAAATATCTCGTCGCTTCCAGCGTCGGCAGCACCATGACCGCCGGCGACGTCAAGGTTATAGACGCCGCCACCTCCATCAGCCTTAAGTCCCGCGAGGACTCGGATATGAGCAGCGCGGATATAGGCCTTGAGCGCCTTGGGTTTGAAGAACGCATTGAAAGCCGCCTGGTAGAAAAGGCGCTCAATGTGCTTACCATCGCCTATGCGCCCGAGGATATTCGTGTTTCTGCCACAGTTGCGCTGGACTATAACAAAATGCTGACCGAAAGCAAGCAGTATAGCCCCTCGTCCGACTCCAAAAACAACTCCGGCGTGCTGACGCGCGAAGATCAGTCGCATGTCAGCGACGGCTCCCGTATTACAGGCGGTATTGTCGGCGAAGAAAATAACACCGATACGCCCGTCTACGTTGACCAGAACAACGACGGCACCATTGATTATATCAACAGCACCAGCAGCCGCGACTACGCGGTAAGCTATATTACCCAGCAGATTGAAAAGGATCAGGCCGAGTTAATCAGCGCCTCGCTGGCTATCACAATAAAAGGCGAGGTTGACGACCTGACCCGAAGCTCCATCATCGAAAACGTCTCGAAGGCAACCAATATTCAGGAAATGAATATTTCGGTTCAGAATTTTGTGGTTGATGACGGCCATGTTGCCACCGAGGCCAAGCCTACGCCGAGTCTGCTTGAAGACCCGTTGATTATTGCGCTTATCGCTGCGGCGGGCATACTGCTGCTTATTATCCTTATTGTTATCATCATTCTCAGCGGGCGCAGAAAGAAACGTAAAAAGAACGCCGAAAGCAGCGGCAAGACGACGGCGGAGCCCATTGGCCTTGATCTTCAACGCGACTTGGAGGCCCGTAAGCGGTTGCTGATGGAGGGCGCAGAGCTTTCTAAGCAGGAAAACGCCATCACCGACGAGATGAAAACCTTTGCGCGTGAAAACCCTGAAATTACCGCCAATATCCTTCGCACCTGGCTAAAGGAGGATGAAGATTAATGGCGATTCAAGAGTATAACAACATGCAAAAGGCTGCTGCCGTTATGATCGCGCTGGGCTCCCGCGAGGCGGCAGAGGTTTATAAGCATCTGCGCGAGGACGAGATAGAGCAGCTCACAATTGAAATAGCTAAAATCAACCGTCTGCCCGGCGAGGAAATGAAGGCCATTGTCGACGATTTTTACGGCTTGTGCCTTGCGCAAAAGGTTATTGCCGAGGGCGGCCTTGAGTTCGCCAGAGACGTGCTTGAAAAGGCCTTTGGCCCGCAGCAGGCTGTCTCTTACATGGAACGCGTTACAAAATCGCTCAAAACCAAGTCCTTTGATTTTATCCGAAAGGCCGACTATAAGAGCCTCCTGAATATTTTACAAAACGAGCACCCTCAGACCATTGCGCTCATTCTGTCCTATGCGCGTGCAGAGCAGGCCTCCCAGGTCATATCTGAGCTTTCGCCCGATCTGCGTATTGAGGTTATTGAGCGCATCGCAAAGCTTGACCGCGCATCTCCCGAAATGATTAACATTGTCGAGAAAATTCTGGCCAAAAAGTTCGGCTCGATTATTTCGGTGGATCTTATGGAGCTGGGCGGCATCAACCACGTGGCCGATATTATGAACAACGTCGACCGCGGTACCGAAAAGCAGATCTTCGACGAACTGGGCCTCAAGGATCCGGAGCTTGCCGACAACGTGCGCAAGCTGATGTTCGTCTTCGAGGATATCGTCTTCCTGGACGACATGTCGATACAGCGCTTTTTGCGCGAGATCGATTCCAAGGACCTGGCCGTCGCGCTCAAGGGGACAAACGCCGAGGTCTCGGCCGTTATCTTCAACAACATGTCCAAGCGCATGCAGGAGACCATCGCCAGCGACATCGAATTCCTTCACAATGTGCGTCTGCGTGACGTTGAGGCTGCCCAGCAGCGCATCGTCGACACAATACGCAAGCTGGAGGAGGAGGGAGAGCTGGTTATTTCCAAGGGCGGAAAGGATGACGTGATTGCGTAGAATTTATAAGCCCGGCAACGTAACCACTTCAGACAAGCATTTTTTGCTCGGAGACGTTGTTGATGCCTCCGCCGGAGAAAACGGCCGCTGCGCTTCGCCGGATTATTCTGAAGAGAGCGCCGTTTTTCAGGACACGAACCAACCGGACGATTTGCCAGAATGTGAAGACGCGCCGCAAAGCCGACCGGCCCTCAGGCGCCCTGCCGCCGGCACCGTACAGGAGATGGCACAGCTTGAACAGCTGCGCGACCAGATTATTGCGCAGGCTACTTCTGAGGCCACCCGCCTTATTCAGGAGGGCCACACCAAGGCTCAGGCAGAATATAACGACATGCTCGCCCGCGCCGCCGAGCAGATAGAGCGCGACCGCCAGACCGCCTGCAAAGAAGGGCGGCAGCAGGCCTTTACCCAAACCGCGCAGGATATTGCCGGCTGTATCCGCGATATTGAACAAACTCTGGCGCGTTTAGAAAGTGCGCAGGCCGGTTTTATTACCGGCTATGAGCAGGATCTGAAATGGATGGCCCTTGAAATAGCCCGAAAAATATTGATGGACACCATCGCCGACGACGATACCCGCCTGACGCCGCTTGTACTGACCGCTGTTAATTCGGTCGGCAGCGCGCCGTGGATGACGGTGGAAATCTCGGAGCACATGACCGGGCTTTTGACGCAGCTTCAGCAAAAGCTTAAAGATTTTTCGGCCGGGCGGGTCAACCTGCGGCTGGTCGACGCCCCGCCCGACACCTGCATTGTCGAAACACCCGACACCTTTTTTGACGCCTCGATTACGCAGCAGATAGAAAACCTTAAAGGCTACTTTGCCGCCGAGCAAGGGTGACGCCATGAACAGAAGCTATTATAAAAATCTGCTTAGAATCAGCGACCTCTACACCCAAATGGGTAAGATAGATAAAATTATCGGTATGACCGTCGAAGCCACCGGCATCACCTGCAGCATGGGCGACGTCTGCCAGATTATTATTGGCAAAGGCGAAAAGCGCGTCACCGCCGAAGTGGTGGGCTTTAAAGAAAACCGTGTCCTGCTTATGCCATATTCTGAAACAGCGGGCATTCGACAGGGCAGCCGCGTGCTGAACACCGGCGAAAAACTGATACTTAAAGTCAGCGACCAGTTTATTGGCCGCACCGTCAATGCCCTTGGGCACCCGATTGACGGCGGCCCCCCTATACAAGACGGCGTGCCCTGTTTAATCGGCGGCGTGCCCTCAAATCCCATGCAGCGCCCCCGCATCGATATCCCTATTGAAATGGGTGTGCGTGCTATAGATGGCTGCCTGACCATCGGCAAGGGGCAGAGAATGGGCATTTTTGCCGGAAGCGGCGTCGGCAAAAGCACCCTGATGGGCATGCTGGCGCGAAACGTCAAGGCCGACGTCAACGTTATTGCTCTGGTCGGCGAACGCGGACGCGAAGTGGTGGAATTCTTAAACCGCGACCTTGGCCCCGAGGGTCAGGCGCGTTCGGTTATTGTCGTCGCCACAAGCGACCAGCCTGCCATGCAGCGCAGCAAGTGCGCACTTTCTGCCACCGCCATAGCGGAATATTTCTGCCGTCAGGGCAAGGACGTATTGCTGATGATGGATTCCCTTACCCGCTTTTGCATGGCCCAGCGCGAAATCGGCCTTTCGGTCGGCGAGCCGCCCGTGGCCAGGGGCTACACCCCCTCAATCTATGCTGCGCTGCCAAAGCTCTTAGAGCGGGCCGGCAACTTTGAGAGAGGCTCAATCACCGGCATTTACACGGTGTTGGTTGAGGGCGACGACACCAACGAGCCTATTGCCGATACCGTTCGCGGCATTATCGACGGGCACATTGTTTTATCGCGTAAAATCGCCGCCAAAAACCACTACCCGGCCATTGACCTGCTTAACAGTGTCAGCCGCCTGATGAACGATATTTCTGAAAAAGCGCAGGTTCAGGCCGCCTCAAAGCTGCGAAACATGATGGCCGTTTATGAAAACAACATTGATCTTATTTCTATCGGCGCCTATAAACACGGTTCCAACCGTGAGCTGGACGAAGCGCTGGCCCATATCGACGCCATCAACGGCTTTTTACAGCAGGCAGTCGACGAAAAAGTTCCCTTTGAAGATACGGTCAGGGCGCTGTGTAAAATTGTGCAGTAAGCCCCACTGAACAGGAGGATGTTGCGCGATGAAGAAGTTTTCGTTCCCGCTTGAGAGCGTGCTGCGCTATAAGGGCTCGCTTCTTGATGAGGAAAAAAACAAACTGAACCTTCTGCGTGCCGAGCTTACCCGTATTGAGGATGCCATTGAAGAGAATGCGTGCCAGCTACTGACGCGCGATCAAGAGCTTAAAGCACTGGCGCAAAAGGGCTGCGGCATTTCGGCGCTGCGCTGCATCAGCTTTGAAATTGACAATACCCGACACCTGCTTGAAGCGCTCAATGCCAGCCGCGTTAAGCAGACGCAGTTGGTGGAGAAGCAGCTTGCCGTCGTCGTTGAGGTCAAGCAGTCGGTCTCAGGAATGGAGCGCTTAAAAGAAAAACACCTTGAAAGCTACCGCGAGGCCCAGCTCAAAGAAGATGAGCTTATCATCGGTGAACTGGTCAGCACAAGCTATGCGCGTGCCGGCCTGTCACAATAAATCCGTATTCCCAATCGCATGAAAGGAGGTGAAACAAAATGAATAACGTATCGGTACAAACCCCGCAGGCTACCGCGCAGCTCACAGACCGAGCCGTCAGGCAAAACACCTCATCCGGTCTTGATGCAGCCGGAGCCGATTTTCTCCAGCTGCTGTCCTCGGTTTTGGGCAACGGCGCAGAAAGCGCTCTGGCAGACCAGCTTAAAAAGAACGCTGAAATGCTGGGCGCTCAACTTAACGCCGAAATGCTGACGGTCAACCCGCTGCTTACCATGCTGCTATCCGGGCAGAGTGGCTCCGACGCCGAACAACAGGCACTCGCGCTCGACCTTCTCAGCCAGTCTCAAGCACCCGCCTTTACCGGGGACGCCGCACTGTCAGCCGAGCTGCTTTCGCAATTACAGGGTATAGTTGACACGGCCCAGGCTTCCTCTGGTACGAGCCCAAGCAGCCTGCAAAGCTTTGCGTCGGCGCTGGACGCCCTTGCCGGCGATACAGACGCGGAGCTTGTAACAACAACCCGCTTAGGTTCTGCCGTAAGCGACGCTTCGGCACTGCAGGGACAGTCGCAGTTTAATCGCGCGGTTAAACAGGCACAGCAGCTTATTAAAGCAGCCGCTAAAGCCGGCACGGTTGACGAGGCCGAGCTCGACCTTGAAGCGCTGCAAGAAAAGGTGAACTCCGGCGCCTTTTTGCTGAATTCAACCGCCCTGGCCAAGCCTGACGCGCCCCTTGTTACCCAAGCCGACAGCCCCCTTGACGCACAGGAGGTTTTTGCCCAGATTAAAACCGCCGTGACCCGAAACACCGAAGACGGCGCAACCGATTTTACAATTAAGCTGCGCCCTGAGGGCCTTGGCGAAATTACCGTCAAGCTTTTAGACGCAGGCGGAAAGATTACGCTGAGTCTGGCCGCCTCCGACGTCAATGTGCAGCGTCTGCTGGGCAGCGAGCTGAATAATCTGCGCGATATTATGCGGCCTTATAACGTCGAGGTCTCGCAGGTCACCCAGACCGGTGAAGCGGCGGGCATGAATCTGCAGCAGCAGTTCCAGCAGTCTGCGCAGCATGGCTTTGCCGGGCAACAGCAGGCTCCTGCATTTGCGTATGACCCCAGCTATGGCGAAAACGCCAAAACCGAGGAACCGGCTCAGACCACCGTTGAGTCCGACTCGGTGCTTGACGCCTACATTTAGTGAAAAGGAGGATGCTTTCTTGAGCAACAGTATAAGCGATTTATAT
>JAEWYJ010000106.1 GCA_023395695.1 Bacillota bacterium
CGCTTACCCGGCTTGGCCTTTCACCTAAAGAGGCGGTCGCCATTGGCGACCAGATTTTTACCGACGTTCTGGGCGCACGGCTGGCGGGTATTTACTGCATTTTCGTCAACCCGATAGAGCCGGAGCATACCCGTTTTTTTAGATTCAAGCGCTGGCTTGAACGCCCGATTTTATCGGGCTTTGAAAGGAGAGGGCAACATCAATAAGGCATTAACGGCACGCTTTGGCCCTGCCGGCAGCGCCGACAGCTTTACCCAAATGGGGTATAAAAAAACCGAGCAGATGCCGGAATATCTAACCGAGATGGGCTTAAACGCCTTTGAATACCAGTGCGGGCGCGGTGTGCGGGTCAACGCCGCCATGGCCGAAAAATTTGCGCGGCTGGCGCGAGAGGCGGATATTGCCGTTTCGGTGCACGCGCCCTATTACATCTCACTTTCATCGGTCGAGGAGGAGAAGCGGCGCAAATCGGTCGACTATATTCTGCAGTCGGCCCGCGCTGTTAAGCTTCTGGGCGGAACCCGCATTGTGGTGCACACCGGTTCCTGCGCTAAAATAAGCCGTGAGGCGGCGCTGGCGCTGGCCAGCGAGGCCATGCGCTGGGCATTGGCGGCGCTCGACGCCGAGGGGCTCTCCGACGTGCGAATTTGCCCCGAGGTTATGGGCAAGCTAAACCAGCTCGGCACGCTTGAGGAGGTTGTGGCGCTTTGCCAGCTGGATGAGCGACTGCTGCCCTGCGTCGACTTCGGACACTTAAATGCCCGCACCTTTGGCGGTTTAAAAAGCTTTGATGATTATAAGCGCGTGTTCGATACCATAGAGAATGCGCTGGGAAGCGCACGTTTAAAAGAACTGCACGCGCATTTTTCTAAGATAGAATATACCCAAAACGGCGGAGAGAAGCGGCACCTCACCTTTGAAGATACTGTTTTCGGGCCGGATTTTCCGCCGCTTGCCGAGCTGATTGCGCAAAGGGGCTGCCACCCGACCGTTATCTGTGAATCGGCCGGCACACAGGCGGAGGACGCCCGGTGGATGCGCGCGCGTTACGAAGAAATTTTAGCACAGGGGGCGCAATTGTAATATGACAGAACAACGCTTACAGCGGCTTTGGCGCGAACTGCCGGCGCAGGCCGACGCAGCGCTGATTGTATCGGACGTCAATCGCCGGTACTACACCGGCATGGCTTCCAGCGCGGGAACGCTGCTGGTCACGCGCGGCGGGGCCGAACTGGTCATCGACTTTCGCTACATCGAAAAGGCCAGGGCCGTTGCCAGGGACTGCAACGTTACGCTGCAGCAGTCGCTTTTTAAGCAGATTCGCGCCATTGCCGAAAGCAGCGGCGTTAAAACGCTCGCGGTTGAGACGCGGCACATGACCGTCTCGGAGTTCGAGGGCTGGAAAGAGGCGCTGCCCGGTGTGACGCTGCTTTCCGGCGGGCTACTGGATGATCTTATTTTATCGCACCGCTCTATTAAATCGGCCGGCGAGCTGGCCGTTATGCGGCAGGCGCAGGCCATTACCGACCGCGGCTGTTCAGAGCTTTTAAATTTTATCCGCGCGGGCCGGACCGAGCGCGAGATCGCCAGCGAGCTGGAATACCTTATGCGCAAATTCGGCGGCGACGGCCTTGCGTTTGAGACGATTGCCGTCTCGGGCCAAAACAGCTCAATGCCGCACGGCGTCCCCACCGAAAAGCCGCTTGAGCCGGGCGATTTTCTCACGCTTGACTTTGGTGCGATCAAGGACGGCTACTGCTCCGACATGACCCGCACCGTGGCGATTGGCCATGTGAGCGACGAGCAGAAAAAAGTTTACGAAACGGTGCTCAAAGCGCAGCATAAGGCGTTTGAAGTCATAAAAGCCGGGGCAAGCTGTAGAATGGTGGATTCGGCGGCGCGCAGTCTGATTGAGGACGCGGGCTACAAGGGCTGCTTCGGCCATGCGCTGGGGCATTCGCTTGGGCTTGAGATTCACGAGGAGCCGCGCTTTTCACCGATGACCGAGGCGTTTGCAGCGGCGGGTAATGTGCTAAGCGTTGAGCCGGGCATTTATCTTGAGGGTCGCTTCGGCGTGCGCATTGAGGATGTGGTAGCCGTCACCGGGAGCGGCTTTGAGAATCTGGCGCACAGCCCCAAGCAGCTTATTGTTTTATAAAATTTTTCAGAATGCCGTTTCAATACTTGAAAAAAGTGTCTTTTTAGGCTATTATTAGGTACATATGTAAGAGAGTCATCTCAAGGAGGAGCAGCTATATGATTACAGCAGGTGAATTTAGAAACGGCGTAACCTTTGATGTCGACGGGAACGTGTTTCAGATTATCGAGTTCCAGCACGTCAAGCCGGGTAAGGGCGCCGCTTTCGTACGCACCAAGATTCGCAATGTTATTTCCGGTTCGGTGACCGACCGGACCTTCAGCCCGAACGAGAAATTCCCCACCGCTTTTGTCGAGCGTAAGGATATGGAATATCTCTATAACGACGACGGGCTTTACTATTTTATGGATTCCGAAACCTACGAGAACATTCCGATTAACGCGGACAAGCTCGGAGACAGCTTTAAGTTTGTCAAGGAGAATATTGTCTGTAAGGTGCTTTCCTACAGGGGTGTTATCTTTGGCGTCGAGCCGCCCACCTTCCTTGAGTTGCAGGTCGCGCAGACCGATCCCGGCTTTAAGGGCGATACCGCCACCAATGCTTCCAAACCTGCTACCCTTGAGACCGGCGCCGAAATTCGCGTTCCGCTCTTCATCAACGAGGGCGACATGATCCGCGTCGATACCAGAACCGGTGAATATCTCGAACGCGCCTAAGCTTTTATATAATTAAATTTAAGGAGGATGACCGACATGACTGTTACCGAAAGAG
>JAEWYJ010000112.1 GCA_023395695.1 Bacillota bacterium
GAGATAAGCGCCATATCCGACGCCCCCGCCGGCGTTGCAGCCAGCATACCCTCGCTGATTGTCAGCCCCGTGTGCCTGCTGAGCAGCCGGGCTATTGCAACACAAGCCGCCATATACGACCCAAGCATGATAACGGCCGGCAAAAGCAGCCCCTTCATCTGCGCAATGTCCTGCGGGGCGATGCCGGTACCGATATAAGCCCCGGCAAGCACCTGGGCCAGACGCTTGATCCAGCCCGGCAGCACACAGGCGGGAACCATCTGCTTTACGGCAATAGCTGCAAGCAACGAAAACAGCAGCGCGCCCGCGGGAATATTTGAAAGCTCGCCCGCCAGCCCGCCTGCCGCCGCCGCTGCCGCCGTCACTAAAAAGCCGTAATGAGAATACGGTGTTTTGGGTGTGTTCTCTACCGGCTTGCAGCCCTTTTCACCATGCTTTACAAAAATTTTAATAACCGAGGGAAACAGTCCAACCCCTGCGCACAGGCGTATAAACTGCATCACCGCCACCTTGGCGCTGTCAGCACCCATCTCGGCGGCGATAATCGGCGTATTGGACATGCCGCCCGGAACGGCACAAAACATGGCCGTGATAAGGTCAAGGTCAGACGTCAGGTGCATGACCGCACCCAGCGTCAGGTTCAGCGCCAGCATACAGGCGGTTAAAAGCGCCAGCGGCTTTAACAGCCTTTTAAACTGCCGTATTTCTTCCCGGCTGACACCCACGCCGATAAACGCACCCGATACAATCTGCGCGGCCACCTTTGCTTCAAACGGCATAAAGGCTTTGCCGCATGTAAAATTAAACAGCACTATTCCGGCAATTGCGCCCACCATGGCGCCACCCGGGATATGTATTTTGAAAAATACCCAGCCCGTCAGGGCGGCCACAAGCAGGGTTAATAAAAAATTCAGTGCACTCATCCTTTCTTTGTGATGCCGATGCGCCCAATGGGTTGACGATCCGGCGACAAATTGTTTCTGCGCCGCTTTGGGGGCCGCACGGCAAGCGTCCGCCGCCCACCGGGAGCCGCAGCGCAGCAAGCCGCTTAAACATCCTGCTTTCGCGGTGTATTTTATACCCCCGCTGCTTTGCTGTCCGGCGTGCACAAACAGTCCCGCCAATCCTGCGCCGGGTATCGCCCGCCGGCGTATCAAGCTTTGAATATTTGACTTTTTGAGGAAACTTGAATATAGTTATAGTGTTCACATCATAATGTCGGCTGCATCTGTGTAATATTGAGGGGAGCTATTATGACATTACGAGAATTAAAGGTGTTTGTATCGGTTTACGAAAACCAATCAATCTCAAAGGCTGCAGAGCGGCTGTATATGACCCAGCCGACGCTGACGCGCGTTATTCAGAATATTGAGAGCGAGGTAGGCTCGCAGCTTTTTAAGCGCACCAGAAACGGTATAAAGCCCACCGTCGCCGGCGAAATATATATGGAAAGTGCCAAAAAGCTGATTGACATGTATCATCAGCTTGAAATATCACTCTCGGCTGTCAACACCGAAAACCGCGGCAAGCTGATTATCGGCAGCAACTTTTTTTTGGGTGCCTGCGTTCTGCCCAGTATTGTGTCGGAATTTGAAAAGCGTTTTCCCAACATTGAACTGACGCTTATCGAGGGAACCTCGACTGAAATTGAAAACGAAATCTCCAAGGGTATTATCGATATCGGGGTGGTGCATCTTCCGGTGCAATCGCCCTCCATACAGGCGGTGCCTATCGGGCAGGAGCGTTTTTTCATCGCGCTGCCGCCCGACGACGCGCTTTCAACAATGGCTTATTACAAGGAAGGCAGCAAGCTGCCCTATCTCGATATCCAACTGATCAGGGAGCGTCATTTTATCCTCAACCATCCCACACAGCACGCGCGCAAGGAAACCGACCGTATCTGCAAGCTGGCGGGCTTTTCGCCCAAAATAAAATTCCAGACGCGCAATATCCAGACCATTGCAAAAATGGTGGGGCGAAAGGTCGGCGTCTCGCTGATTCCATCCTCTTATATCACCCTTTTCAGCGATGTGGACAAGCCCGACTATTTTAACATTGAAGAAATCTACCAGCCCGAATGGCGCGTGGCGGTTATCTATGAAAAAACACTGCCGTTGGTACCCGCCGCCAAAGCATTTATTGAAATTTGCACCGACATTTTGCCGTACATCTATAATTTTTAACTAACGCCCAATAAAATAACGCTATTTTATCGGGCGCTGCCATGCGCCGCAATTTTTCGCCTTAACCAGCCCACGCGTTTATCATGATAAAAGAAGCCGCCGATAGTTTTGAATCGGTCGGCTTCTTTTAATTTTGCCTAGCTGCAAAGAAAATTATGCTTTTGCCTTTTTGTCCTTGGAAATGAACGGCTTGACCAGCGGATAAACCAGCATAATCAGGCAGGAGATCATAATGATAGCGGTAATAGGCTTGGTAAAGATATTAAACATGCTGCCGTTAGTCAGCGTATAAGCGCGGCGGAAATTCGACTCGCACATCTGGCCGAGCACCAGGCCCAGCACCAGCGCAGCGGAGTTATAGCCAAGCTTGACAAACATATAGCCGATAATACCCGCGCCGGCCATCAGCATGACGTCGCCGGTATTATTATTAAGCGCATAAGCGCCGATAGTAGCCAGCATGACGATAACGGGGCCCAGAATGCTGTACGGCACGGCCAGAATCTTGGCGAACACCTTGGCAATCATCATCGCAACAATAACCATGACAATGTTGGTGACAATCATTGAGCCAAATACGGAAGCCAAAAAGTCAGGCTGCGTCTTAACAAGCAGCGGGCCGACCTGAACGCCCTTGATAACCAGCGCAGTCATCATGATAGCGGCTGCGTTGCCGCCGGGAATACCCAGCGCCAGCAGCGGTACCATTGAGCCGCCGGTCGCTGCATTATTGGCAGCCTCTGAAGCGACAATACCGTCGGGCAGACCGGTGCCCAGCTGATCCGACTTTTTAGAAACCTTCTTCTCAATCGCATAGGAGAGAAACGACGCAATCGTTGCGCCCGCGCCCGGCAAAATACCGACAATCGTGCCAATAACAGATGCGCGGGTCATCGTTGCCTTGGTCTCCCAAAGCTCCTTTAAGGAAGGCAGCACCGTTTTTGTCTTTCCGGCCCCGGGGGCGGTTGCGTCCTTAGCATCAATTTTACTCGGCTTGCCGGTCTGCTTTAAAACCTCAGTGACGGCAAACAGGCCGATCATAACCGGAATCATCTCAATGCCGGAAAGCAGCGTGGAATTGCCCCAGGTAAAGCGGGCAATGCCCAGCATAGGGTCAAGGCCCACGGTGGCCAGCGCAAGGCCCAGCAGACCGGAAATAAGCGTTTTGATAATATTGCCGCTGTCTAAGCAGGACAGCACCGACAGACCCAGGAACGAAACCGCGAACAGCTCGGACGGGCCAAACTTGAGCGCGACGGCCGCAAGCTGCGGAGAGACAAGCGCCATAGCAAACGCAGCGACCATGCCGCCAATAGCGGAAGCAACAAGCGAGTAGCCGAGCGCTTTGCCCGCCTCGCCTTTTTGCGCCATCGGGTAGCCGTCAAAGGTGGTCGGCGCGGAGGACGGCGTTCCGGGAATCTTAAACAGAATGGCGGTGATACCGCCGCCCGTAATAGAGGCACAGTAAACCGAAACCAAGAAAGCGATGGCAATAACCGGGTCCATGCCATACGCAAAGGGCAGCGCCAGCGCAACCGCCATGGAGGCCGAAACGCCGGGCAGCGCACCAAAAATAACACCGACAAAGGTTCCCGCAAATAAAAGGAGGAAGGTAGACGGTGTCAGGACAATTTTAAAGCCACTAATCAACAATTCAAACATACTTACTTTCTCTCCTTTCTCAGAACATCAGGAAGCCTTCGCACATCAGCGCGAACTCGCGGAAGAAGCCGTTGCCTCTGGGCAGCATGATGCTCAACGGGCCTTGGAACAGCGCATAGAGCACGATGGTGACGATCAGCGAAATAGCAACCAGCCGCAGCCATTTTCTCTCGCCAAGCAGCATGCCGTATGCACCCAAAAACAAAAAGCATGCCGGGATAAAGCCGATGTAGGGCATGATCAGTGCCATGAAGAACACAATCAGCATGCCGATGAAAAGCTTGCTCTTGAAAAAGGCGCCAAGCTTAATTTCGCCCAGCACCTGTGCGGTACTGACCTTGTTGGCCTTAACATAATTGACCATATTGGCAACCAGCAGTGCAATCATGGCCACGAGAATAATGCGCGGCCAGAACGCTGCGCCCAGCTCAGTGGGCGTGGGGGCGGGCGACTCGCCGCCTACCAGAAAAAAACAGTACACCGAAAAAATAGTAAGAAAAACAGAAAATAACAGATCCAAGCTATTGCCTCCCTCCGGATCGGGTTAATAGCGCCGCCGCCGGCTTTCGGCGGCGGCACCCAACGATTCGTTTCTAATTACTTTTTGCCAAACATCTCAACGAACTGCTGATAATCGGCATCCCAAGAAGCCTTGTAGTCCGTTCTGTTTTTCCAGCCTACGCGCTGGTCCAGGCCCTCGTTCTTGGCCCAGTTCTGGAAGAGATCGCTCGCAACGGCCTTCTCAGCGGCTGCTTCAAAAGCTTCAATCGCAGCCTCGGGGGTACCGGCCATGTAGAAAATGCCACGGGCAGGGCCAAAGTAGGACTCAACGCCAATCTCGCCGGCAGCTTCAACGTTCTCGTAGCCGGGCATGGTCATCTTCTTCTCGGTGAAGGACATGATAACCTTCATATCGCCAGACTGAACCATTGCGGCAACCTCGGCAGGGCCGACAACGCCCAAAGCCACGTGACCGCCGATGATGTCGGCATTGAGCTGCGCACCTTCTGTGTAGGCAACCGGCTCAATCTTATCGCCGAAGGCCGCCTTAAGGCAGGCTGCATCCAGACCGGTAATGGTCATAACACCGGCCTTGGCAGCGCCGGGGTTCTTCTCCACATATTCCATAAGCTCTTTGTAGTTGTTGTAAGGGGCGTTTTTGCCGGCAACAAGCACGTTGCAGTCATGGACAAGCTGAACAAGGGGATTGATGGTGCCGTAGACGTCAAAATCGGTCGCACCGGCTACCTGTGCCAGCAGCGGAGAGGGCGTGCAGAGCAGGAAGGTGTAGCCGTCGGCGGGCTGCTTGCTCGCAAACTCAACACCGGATACGCCGCCGGCGCCCGCCTTGTTATTGACGACAACGGGCACGCCAAGCTCTTTTTCAAGGGCGGTGGCAAAAGTTCTGACAGTGGTATCGGCGCCGCCGCCGGTGCCCCAGGGGCAGATAATTTCAACCTTGCGCTCAAACTTCCAGGCAGCGGCGGCAGTCGAGCCGTCCGCGGGCGCGCTGGAAGCGGACTTTCCGCAGCCGGCAAACGCCATAACAAGCATAGCCAGGGTAACAACCAGAGTAATAACCTTTTTCATGATTTTTTCTCCTTTTCCTATCTATTTTTGGCGAATATAAGCTTCGCTAAAAAACACTTTCTGCATCTGCCTCTATTCCAGAGGCTCAACCTGCCGAACCACATCTATTATCGTGCCGTCACGCGCTTCAATTATACCGACAACGCGGTCTTTGAACCTGACGGGGTCGGGCGTTCCGACAATCTTATAAGCAATATCGCGCAGCTCCTCCATGGTTTTAAGCGGGAGCTTTGTAGCCTTAAGCGCTTCAAGCAAATCGGCTCTAAGCGGGTTTATCGCGATGCCGTAATCGGTAACCACCACGTCAACCGTCTCGCCGGGCGTGGTGACGGTGGTGACATCGGTGCAGACAGCCGGTATTCTGCCCTGAAGCAACGGCGCAATCACAATGGTGCACTTTGCGCCGGCCGCCGTGTCAGGGTGTCCCCCCTGCGCGCCGGTGATAACGCCGTCCGAGCCAACCACCACATTGCAGTTAAACTTGGTGTCAATCTCAAGCGAGGCAAGAATGACAAAATCCAGCTTGTTGACATAGGCACCCTTATTAAAGGGATTTGCGTATTCCGAGGCTGAAATCTCCATATGGTTGGCGTTTTTCTTAATACTCTCGACAGCGCCCAGGTCAAAGTCCTGCGTATCGACAAGCTTGTCGACGAGTCCCTCTTCGAGCAGCTGGCACATTGGCGTTGTCAGACCGCCCACGCCAAAGCCCATTTTAATGCCGCGACGCTTCATTTCCTCCGCCAGCGAGATGGTCGACGCAATTGAAGCGCCGCCCACGCCGGTCTGGTAAGAAAAGCCGTCCTTAAAGTAGGGCGTGTTGATGACCACCTGCGTACAGTAGTCGGCCATTTTCAGCTTGCGCATATCGGTGGTAGGCTTTGCGGCGCCCGAGGCAATCTTAGCGGGATTGCCGATGGCCTCAACAACGCAGACAT
>JAEWYJ010000130.1 GCA_023395695.1 Bacillota bacterium
TATCTGTTCCTCCCATTCTCGTAAACTTATGCTGATATACCACTAATAGGCTGGTATCCGGGCGGCGTATTCTCTGCTCTGAGGCTTTCCCGCTCTTGCGGGACAAAAACTGCGCCTTAATCTGCGCAGCGCCGCTTTTCAAGTTGGTCATCCATTGTATAAAAGCACAAAGACCGCTTCGTGCCAAAACACTTGCGCTATGCCTCCCAGGGCTTTTTCATCCAGATATCTATGGGGAAGAGCGCCCCTTTAATTCCGACGGGGTCGCCGCTCTTTTTCAGTACATCCCGCGATATGGCGTTGCAAATCAGCGGCAGGCCGGTCATGTGGCAAAGCTGTACGGCCAGCGCATTGCCGCGGCGTATCTCCTCTGGCGTGGTTTGCCCGCAAAGGTGGGTGTTGTTGACAATACCGCTGACCTTTAAGCGGCTGGCCTGCTCAATCCGGCGCAGGTACGCCAGCGCCTGCCCGGGTGTGCCGGTTTGGGGGCGGTTGGCGTTCACGACCAGCCAAAGGTTATAGTTGCTCTTTTCAAACTGGGGCTGATAGCGCGAAAGCACCCGCGCGCCGACGTCGTCACCCCCTACGTCAACAATATAACTGCCGGCGCTGTCAACAAACATACGTGCAACCTGTGGCGGCAGCGCGGGTACATCGGCGCTGCGGCAGGCGGCGGTCTGGGCAATTAGTGCAATGCCCTTTTGCGCAAGCTGCGCCTCACGCTCGCGCGAGCAAAAATAGGGGTTTACAATGTCCAGATCGACCAGAGAAACCCGTTTTCCGGTCTTTGCCAGCCAAAAAGCGAAATTAACCGCAAATTCGGTTTTCCCGCTGCCGTAATGCCCTGAAATAACCGTGATAGGCTTCGTTGCCGACAGCATAATACACCTCGTTTCTTGTGCTTAAGTTGTCTGATGTCAGCGTAATCCTTTTTGAAATAAAAGTCAATTGGTTTTTGCATAATCGCTACATTGATTAAAGATAACGATATATTATTAGTGATAATGTTATAATAGCCTTCTTGACTATTTTATGATAGAGGTATAAAATTTAGACAAGTTTTAGGACGAAAACAGCCGCAGAGCGGCTTTAAAGGGAGATATGGATCATGAGAGTTAAAACGAGCCTCTCTGAAAGAATTTCAGACGCCATCTACGAGCAGATTGTGACGCTTAAAAAATATGCGCCCGGGGATAAGCTGCCCAACGAAAACGAGCTGTCCGCCGAGTTCGGGGTCAGCCGCGCCACGCTGCGCGAGGCTATACGCGCACTGGTCACGCAGGGCGTGCTGGAGGTTTCGCACGGGCGGGGCACCTTTGTGTCCAAGGAGGTCAAGCACTACCGGGATATTCAGTTCGGAGATTTGGGCAAGCTGCGCATGAAGCTGATCGACCTGTTTGAACTGCGGCGCGTGGTAGAGACCGAGGCGGTTGCCATGGCCTGCGAACGCGCCAGCGACGAGGAGATTGAGGAGATTTTGTCCTGGGGCCAGCAGGTGGCCCAATGCATTACCGAGCGGGCCGGACGAACCCCCGCCGATGAGCAGTTTCATCATGCCATTGCCGCTGCGTCGCACAATGAGTTTATGGTGCATCTGGTGCCGATGATCTACCGCGGGGTGAGTGACACCCTTGTCCGTATGGGCACAGACGAGCTGTTTGCCAAGAACACATTGCAGGATCACGCGCTCATTATGGAAGCGCTGTCTCACCGGGACGCAGCCATGGCGCGCAACGCTATGGCGATTCATATGAGCCACGCCATTCAATCCTTAAAAGCGGGGGACGATTCGGACAAGGTGGTCTGATGCGCCCATCTGCCCAGGACGTCCTTTGAATGGCTGTGCCGATATAGTCAAACCAGCAGAAAGCTAATCCTGTATCATTTTTCCAGGGATACGACTATAAAACACCCCGCATTACCGGCGCTATTTGCACCGGCAATGCGAGGTGTTTATCTTTTATAGCGACCAACTTGAAAAGCGGTACTGAATTGGAACGACTATTTTTTGTGCCGCAAGGCAGTTCGTTTTTTAAGTTTGGCGACTATATTGTCGCTTAACCAAGACTCGCGCCTTTTGCGGCTTTTTTAGCAGCGCGTTTCTCTTTTCTAAGCTGCTTTTTACGCAGTCGTTCCTGCTTGTCGAACAGCAGGTAGAAGGAGGGAACCAGCAGCAGCGTAAGGGCGGTCGAGGTAATCATACCGCCGATGATGACCAGCGCCAGGCCACGCATCAGCGCCGCATTGCCGCCGATGCCGATTGCCATGGGCAGCATACCCAGCACGGTGGTCAGCGTCGTCATAAAAATTGGGCGCATACGCAGCATGCCGGAGGTCAGCAGAGCGTCCTCGGCAGAAAGGCCGCGCTCCAAACGCATTGTGTTTGCAGTATCAATCAGCAGAATGCCGTTGTTGACCACGATGCCCGACAGCATGAGAAAGCCGAGCAAAGACGGCATGCTGATGGTGCTGTTAAAGGCAAAGAGTCCCAAAAACGAGCCGATTAGCGCAAAGGGAACCGAAATCATGACAACAACCGAGAACAGGGGAGATTCAAACTGCATGGCCATGACCATAAACACCAGCAGAACCGCGGTTGCAATGGCTTGCAGCAATACGGTGAATTCCTCCATCATGCGTTCCGAGTCGGTCGTTTCGGTCAGCTCGACACCAGAGGGGAAGGTCAGGCCCTCGGCTTGCGCTTTAAGCGTTTTGGAGAGCGTTTTGGGCGCATTGGAGGCCGGCTGCCCCTTTACTGTGATAATATAGCGACCGTTCTGGCGCGAAATACTCAACGGGCTGTTAGAATATTCAATGGTGGCGATATCCAGAACAGGCACCGACATGCCGGCCGCATTGGTCAGGTTGAGCGAAACAAGATCATTCATCGTTTCAAAGCTGTCGGCGGGGTACTCTATACGCACCTCGTATTCGCGGCCGTTGTTGGTGATGTCGCAGGCCTTGGTGCCTTGCATGACGTTATAGATTTCGCCCATAACCTGCTTGGGTATCAGGCCGCGCGCACTGGCCTTGACCGGGTCAATTTTAATTTCGGCCTGCGGATTGCCGGTGCCTACGGTGGAGCTGACGCGCAGAATGTTCGGGTCCTGCCGCATCATTTCTTCCAGCTGCAAGGCTCCCTCCTGAAGGCTGTCATAATCGGTGGATTGCACATACAGCGCAAAGTCGCTGCCGCCGGTCATCTGGGCGGTTTGGCTGGAGGAGGTGATGCTGATGTCGCAATCGACGGGGCTTATCGTCTGGCGGCGCCACTGATCCACCAAATCCTTTGTAGCGGTGTTGCGGCTTTTCTTTAAATAAGCCGTAATGGAGGCGTCGGAGCTGTTGCCCATCAGCGTGGACATGGCCGAGCCGCCCGCCGTCATAGAGTAATGGTCAACATCAGGATTGCTTTTGTCCATCTCTTCAAGAGGGGCCAGCAATTCGCCAACCCGGTTCAGGTTGGTGCCGGGGCGCACGTCGAGCGCAACGGTGATGAT
>JAEWYJ010000278.1 GCA_023395695.1 Bacillota bacterium
TTCTCGAGCGGGAACAAAAACCGCCGCAGCCGGTCGGGGCAGTCGTCCCCGAGCGAACGAAACGGCATCATTGAGATGTGGCAGTGGGTGTTGACAAAGCCGGGCAGCACAATACCGCCCCCGCCGTCGATGCGCCGGTCATACCCGCCCTCAAAGGTTGTGCCGCCCAGCGCCGCAATCTTGTCGTCGTCGGTCAGCAGCCAACCGTTCTGATATACCGTGTCCTGCGCATCCAGCGTCAGCACCGTAACATTGTCGATTAAAATACGGCTCATGGCGTCCTCCTTTTGTTAATCAGCCTTCGCCGATCAGATCGCAGACAATGGCGCAAAAAAGCTTGGCGCTTTTAACCAGGACCGCCTCGTCAAAGTCGAACCTGACGGTATGCTGGGGCGAGGCCATCGGCGTCATGGCGCGCATATAGGTGGCAAGCCCGCCATGCGCCTGCACGCGGTTCATCATCATCGAAATATCCTCGCTGCCCCAGTTCTGGGCGTTCTCGCAGCTGCTGACGCGCAAGCCGGGCAGCTGCGTGCGCACAAGCGCCGCAATACGTTCTATAAACGCCGGGTCGCTTTGCTGGCCCTGCGCCTCGCCCATCTTGATGAGCTCGCAGGTACAATCCTGCATCAGCGCTGCGCCCTTACAGGCATTTTCGGCCATTTGGGCCATGTAGGCGTTAATTTCGGTCGTTTCGCCGCGCACCTCAAGCTGCATACGGGCCGTGTCGGCAATGACATTGCGCCCCGTGCCGGCCACCAGCGTGCCGACGTTAACGCGGCTCTGCCCGCCGCTGTGCCGCGGAATGGCCTGCAGTGCCATAACGGCGGCAGCCGCCGCCACCAGCGCATTTTTGCCCTGCTCGGGGAAGCCGCCCGCGTGCGCCGCCTTGCCCTTAAAGAGGACGTCGTATTTGGTCGTTGCGAGCGAGCCGTAGGTGCCGGGCGTCACGTCGCCGTCGTCGGGGCCGTTGTCCGGCGCAATATGCGACCCGGCGAAAAAATCCACATCGTCGAGCAGGCCGTTTGCGACCATGGCCGCGGCACCGCGCGCCCCCTCCTCCCCCGGCTGGAATAAAAGCTTGACGGTGCCGTGTAGTCGGTTCTTTAATTGCATCAGCACCTCGGCTACACCAAGGCCGATAGCGGCATGTCCGTCATGTCCGCAGGCGTGCATGACGCCCGGATTACGGCTTGCAAAGCCCTCGCGCACCGGGCGGTGGGTGTCGTCCGGGCATTCCTGCATGCCCAGCGCATCAATATCAAACCGCAGGCCGACGGTCGGCCCCGCACCGCAGCGAAGAATGCCGACCACACCGGTGTAGCCCTGCCGCATGTCCTGCGTTAAATAGCCGTCCGGCGCGCCCTGCGCCAGCGCCCGTTCGGCCTGCCCACGCAGCTCGGCATCATCCGGCAGGCCCATACGCGCCCCCTCGCGGCACACCTGCCTGCCGGTTAACACCTCATAACCCAGCGCGTCCAATTCCCGCGCAATAATGGCGCTGGTGCGCAGCTCAAGCCAGCCTGTTTCGGGGTAACGATGAAAATCCCGCCGGCGGGCAATTAGCTTATCGGCTTGCGCTTCTGCCAGCGTTATCATTTTTTTGTACATGGCAAATCCTCTTTTAGTCAAAATATTAGACCGTTCTCGGAAAATATATTATAGCATAAATTGACCTTTTACGCCAAAGTTGTTACAATACCAAAGTGATTCTTTTGCTGTTGCCACGCCCATACGTGCGCATGGATTGAAATTAAAAGGGAGACGCCTGCCTTGAAAAACGTGCTTGTCATCGGCTCCACCTGTGTGGATGTCATTATACGCCTGGATCATCTGCCAAAAACCGAGGAGGATCTGCACCCCGAAAGCCAGCGCTTCGCCGTTGGGGGCTGTGCCTATAACGTCGCGAATATTTTGCAGCGCGCCAAAATTCCGCTGACCTTCATCACGCCGGTGGGCGGGCAAGGCGTGTTCGGCGGCTTTGTTAAAAAACAGCTCGACGCACTTGCGTTTGCTGATTATATTGACCTGCCAGAGGCCGAAAACGGCTGCTGCTACTGTTTTGTAGAAAAAAGCGGAGAGCGTACCTTTGTGTCGCACCACGGGGTGGAATATACCTTTAATCCCGCATGGATGCAGCCCCACAGCGGCAAGCGCTTTGACTACGGCTATGTCTGCGGACTGGAAATTGAGGAAAAAACTGGCGACGCGCTGATTGATTATCTGGAAGCCGCGCTGATTGAAACGTTGTTTTACGCGCCCGGCCCTACCGGCGTGCGGATTCCCGCGGAAAAAAATGCGCGACTTTACGCGCTGCACCCCATACTGCACCTCAACGCGTCGGAGGCAATGGCGCTGGGCAAGGCCGATTCGGTCGCGGCAGCGGCGCGCAGTCTGATGGCCAAAACCCGGAACACCGTTATTGTCACCCTCGGCAAGCAGGGCGTGTTCTGGATGACCCCGGACGGAAAAACCCATACGCTGCCCGGCGTTTCGGGCACGGTGGCTGATACCATCGGTGCGGGTGACGCGCACACCGGTACAACAATACTGGGGCTGTGCCGCGGACTGCCGCTGTCGTCAGCCCTGTCCTTGGCCAACCGTGTGGCGGCGGCAGTTGTCGCAACCGAAGGCGCCACGCTGCCCGAAGCCGATTTTGCGGCGCTTTTAGAGTAAGCGCTTTGCACGTCGTCACGCTTTGGTTCGCGCTGTTGTTCACAGGCCGACAGGTTGGCGTAACAAACAGCACGGCCATGCTGTTGTGCAATGTTGCCATAGACAGCATTTGGAAAATGTGTTATTGTAAGAACGACAACCGGGCCTATATCATTATTTGACAGGAGTCGATGCGGATGTTTACGCCCATAGGCGAAGGCAACAACAAGCTGTCGGACAAAATTGTCGAGCAAATTAAAAACCAGATTTTACTTGGCGAATTTAAGCCGGGGGACAAGCTTCCCTCCGAAAATGAGCTGTGCGAGATGTTTCAGGTCAGCCGCACCTCGGTGCGGGAGGCTATTAAAATGCTTTCGGCGCAGGGCCTGGCAAAGGTCATGCGCGGCCGGGGCATTTTTGTCGAGCAATTGGATCTGGAGCATCTGCTGCGCATGACCTACCCGATTATTCTGACCTCCCAGACCGATTTGGAGGACGTCATGCATATCCGTATTGTGCTGGAGAAAGAATCGGCCAGCCTTGCCGCCAAAAACGCGACGGCCGACGACATTCTGCAAATGGAGCGCATTATCAAAAAATCCATGCTTATTGACGAAAATGCCCCCCGCGCTTTTGAAGAAATCAGCGAGGCCAATTCGGCTTTTCACCGTATGCTGGCCAAAAGCAGCCGCTCCAAGGTATTGTTGCATGCCATCCAGCCCCTGTGGTATCTTATTGAGCAGTCACGCCGTATCACCTTGAACGCGCCCGCCCGTAAGCTTAAGTCCGTACAAGAGCACGCGCGCATTCTCGAAGCGGTTAAAGCGCATGACCCCGCCCAGGCCCTGGCCGAAATTTCAAACCACCTCTACGGCGTCAAGACGGTTCTGCACGAAAGTAATGCAAAACACCGGCTGTGAATTCTTGTGCATTTTTTCTATAGACAAACTTGTATGAT
>JAEWYJ010000207.1 GCA_023395695.1 Bacillota bacterium
ATGCCGGGGGGGTGTATAACCACCGCTTCTTTTTTAACGGTCTGACCCCTGCTGCCAATGCCAAGGCGCCCTCCGGCATGCTGCTGGAGGATATTGTAAAAACCTATGGCAGCTTTGACGCTTTTAAGGCCGCCTTTAAGGCCGCCGCGCTGTCGGTTTTCGGCTCGGGTTACGCATGGCTGGTCATTGACAGCAGGGGCGATCTCAGAATTATCACCACCGCCAATCAGGATACCCCGCTGTCGTGGGGCTTCTGCCCGGTGCTGACCATCGACGTATGGGAGCACGCCTATTATCTCAAGCATTATAACGTGCGTGCCGCCTATATTGATGACTGGTTTAACGTAGTCGACTGGGATAAGGCGAACAAAAATTTTATGGCATGCTTTAACGCTTAATACGCACCCGCAACAGGCCCTGTAACACCGCGACAGGCATATGTTTTTTATTCTCAGTAAAGCTGCCAATGGATGCATATTTTATCATCGCCGCCAAATACTAAGGCCGAGGTGATTATTTATGACATTGTCCCAGAAAGAAACCATGCTCCTTGAGGATTTAAAATCTCAGGAAAAACTCTGCGTTGAAAAGTATACACAATATTCGTCTGAGGCCTGCGATGGCCAGCTCAAAAATCTGCTTTCGCAGATTGGGCAAACCGAGCAGACCCATTTAAAAACAATTGAGCAGATTATGAGCGGCACTGTTCCCACCGTGGGCGGCGGACAGAGCGGCGGTTCCGGCCAGCAACAGCCGTCGGGCAGCACCCAAAGCGGTTCCGCCTACGCCAATAATCCCGCCGGCAAGCAGCGCGACCAATATTTCTGCTCCGACATTCTGGCAACCGAGAAGCATGTCTCGTCGGTGTATGACACCTGCATTTTCGAATTCAAGGACGAACAGCTCAGAAACGTGCTCAATCATATCCAAAAGGAAGAGCAGCAGCACGGCAAGCAGATTTATGACTTTATGTCGGCCAACGGCATGTACTCGTAAAATAACGCCCGCAACGCCACGCACAAGTGGCCGCGCGGGCGTTTTGCGTCGGGCCACGCCCAATAACCGCCCGCTAAAGCTAAAGGCCCGTTTTATTTGGGAAGACAGTAAAGGTAAGCGGCATTTTCTCACCGGCGCGGCCTGACAATTCAGACAAGTGCGATTGCATTGCCCGTCCCGTGATGCGCCGGCTCCGGCTGAGGCAGCAGCGTCACCGTGCATTGCAGCAGCCGGGTCGCACCATGTTCGACGACGCAAACGGCGTTTTTAACCCAAAGGCTCCGGTTGTCTCGGGTGAGCAGCGCATAGGACATATCCGAGGCGCGTATCTGGGTTGAGCTAACAAGCCGCGACAGCTCGGTCATGGCTTTATCCCGCCAGAGCGGCGAGACAAAATCGCCAAAGCACCTTTGCCGGGCAAAAAAGTCCCGCGCGTCGGCAAAGCCCAGCAACCGCAGCATGGCCACGTTGGCGTTCAGGCAGGCAAACTGTCCGCCCGCCTCAAATTGCGCTACGCCGGTTAATGCACCGCCAAAGCTTTGCTCAAAATATGTGCGCTGTTCGTCCGGGTCGTACGCCCGCTCCCCCGCCTGCGCTTTATGCTGCATACAGAGCGTCACATCTGAGACGGCAAGCAGCAGCAGCGCCCTGTCACCGGCACTGTGCAGCCCCTTAACGCGAATATTCAGCCACTGGACGGCGATGCGGCTGTCGGAGGTATACCAGCGGCTGATGCTCTCCCGGTCGGCGCCGCCGCTTCTGGCCGCAACCATCTGTGCAAAAAATGCAGCTTTATCCTCCGGATGAATATACTCTATAATTTTATATGCAATTCTGCTGAATTTTTCGCAATTGACACCCAGTGTTTCAAAAAAGCAGTCGTTCCCGCGGATAAACCGGATGCTCTCACCAACGCACTCATAAATAGACAGCGCGCTCATACAGCTGTCGAATATGACGTTAAAGGGAGAAAGCGGATTCCAAATTTCATCAAGCTTGACCAGGTCTAAAAATCTGTCGCTTTGAACGCCGCCGTCGCGTACACCGGCGCTCAAAAGCTTGCCAAAATCGGCCTGAGATACCGGCTGAGAAAAATAATAGCCCTGCCCGTAGTTACAGCCCATGCTGCGTAAAAAGACCATTTGCGCGTGGGTCTCAATGCCCTCGGCCACAACCGAAAGCCCCAGCCATTTAGCAAGGCTGATAATAAAATTTAAAATATTGCCCTTGCGGTTCTCCTGCGTATGACTGTGCAAAAACTGCATGTCAATTTTGAGCATGTCCAGCGGCAGCTCGCTGAGCATATTCAGCGAGGAGTAACCGGAGCCAAAGTCATCCATCTCGATAACAAACCCCAGCTCGTTGAGCGCACGCACCGCCTTAACCAGCTGCACCGGATTTTCGGTATAGGCCGTTTCGGTAATCTCCAAATTCATATGCTGCGGCGCCAGCTCGTATTTATTAAGAATTCCCAGCAAAATATCCGGAAGGCCGGGGTCGTAAATATCCATGCGTGAGACGTTTACCGCTACAGGCATCACCTTGTAGCCGCTGTTAATCCACTCTCTGATAGCCCGGCAGGTGCTGTCCCACACATAAATATCCAGATCTGTTATAAAGCCGTTTTTTTCAAACAGGGGGATAAACTGGCCGGGCGGAATCAGCCCCTTCTGCGGATGCTGCCATCTGACCAGCGCTTCGGCGCCCGCCACCTGCTGGGTGGTTAAATTGTAGATTGGCTGAAAATAGACGACAAATTCCCGGTTACGCAGCGCCGTCTTCATATCGTTGATAATCTGCTGCTCCGCAAGCAGCAGCTCGCGCAGCGACTCCTCATAGTAGGCGAAGTCCGTATCGTACTTGCCTTTGATGGAGTCGGCCGCCAGCTTGGCCCGGTCGCACATAACGCTGACCGGCACATTGCGGCTGCGCACACGGTAAACGCCGCATTTTAACGAGAGGCTGATATTCAGCGGATAATCGCGGATGGCATTGGACATAAACTCAAAGATGCTGCGCTCCGGATCTTCGTAGCGGTCCTCAGGGAACATGGCAAAAAAGATGTCGCCGCTTGATTTACCGCAGACGCCCTCCTCGGCCATGCTCATTTGCAACAGCTTGGCAATGTATTTAAGCAGCCTGTCGCCTTCGTCGGTGCCAAAAAGGTCGTTAACCAGCTTAAAACGCTCCACATCGGCCGACACAATATAAAAATTTCTATCCGGCTCCCTTGCCAGCAGCTCTTCGGCACGGCGGTAGAACTCGTCCTTATTATAAACGCCGGTCAGCGGGTCGCGCTCAACCGCATTGACGGCCGACGCCGTCTCCCGCAGCCGAATCATATTGGCGATTCTCTGCCGGATGATGGTTGGGCGATAAGGCTTGGTTAAAAAGTCCGACGCGCCAAGCGTCAGAGCAGCCAGCTCAATTTCTTCGCCCTCATGCTGCGTTGTTACAATAATAGGAATACCTGAAAATTTTGGAAGCGCCTGAACCTTATCTAAAAATTCATAGCCATTCATAACCGGCATGGCAATGTCAAGCAGAATAACGGCGATACGCCCGCCGCACTGCTCAAGCAGCGTCAGCGCCTCTCTGCCGTTTTCTGCCTGTAAAACATCGTAATCGTCCGACAATATCTTGCAAAGTATCTGCCGGTTAATGCTGCTGTCGTCAACGACCAGAATCATTTTGCGTGCTGCCATACACACCCTCCCTTTAGCCAACGAAGCGCAAACCCTCTTAATAAGAAGCGGTTTGGGCTTCCTGCTCATCCTCAGGCTTAATATTAAACACGAACTTGAAAGCATAAATCTGACATTCTGTTTTGCGTGTGGCGGCATAATCCTTCCCGCAGGCGTGCGCCCGCCTCCATCACCTGTTTTGCCGGCGGCAAAAACAGCCTCTGTTTTTATAGCGTTTCAATCGTGTCGCGTACCAATACGGTGTGCGTTTCTATAATCAAAAAGGCGGCGTGCCTGCTTTTGCCCATATTATAAAAATATAACATTCCTAGCGGAATACTCTTATTGCCATTTTACCAAATGTTTTACACATTATCAAATTAATTATAGATAGATATCCAGCATTTGTTAATTTTAATTTTTTAAAAAGCTATATATGCCTTAAAAGCGTGTTGCCGCATTTAAAAACACCTGATAAAACAAAATATAATTATAAAAATATTTGTTTGGACATTTATCAGGACAGCGCAAAAATCATTATGATTCTTAATTTTAACATATTTTCTGCAAAAAATTGCTACAAATTCAGCAAAAAACCTATATAGGTGATATTTGACAAAAAAACGGTGTTAATATAGAATATATGCAATAGTTTTTGTCGAGAAAACAGTTTTTACGACTCAGGAATTTTAATAAAGGGGGCACCATGATGTTTAAAAAAACAAATATGCACATCTCACCCGCGGCACAGGCAAAGGGGCTTAAAAGCCTTATGGCCAAAATCCTGATTTTAATTGGACTCCCCGTTTTTTTGGCCGCCACAGCAGTCGGCATTTCCACTTTGAGCATTGTCCGAATCAATATTGAAAAAATGACCAACCGCGAACTGATTGCAACCTCCCAAAATGCCGCCAAGAATATTGAAGGCTACTTTAACCACTACCGCAGCCGGGTGCATCAGCTTTCGGAAAGCGCACAGCTGCGAAGCTTTTTTACGGAATTAACGCCGGGCGGCGTTGTGCAGGATGTGCAAGGGTATGCCGAGATCGGCAAAACGCTGGCCAACAGCCGCCAGTCGGACGCGCAGGCAATTATTGACGTGTGGGTCTGTGACATCGACAGCAGCCAGCTTTTGCTCGCGAACGGCTCTCTGGCCCAGAATTATGTTGTTACCCAACGCCCGTGGTATACGCAGCTGGTCGACGCCGGCGATACGATTATGACCGAGCCCTATGAGGATTTTACCACCAAGCTGCAGGTGGTCAGCGTTATTGCGCCGGTGTACGCCCCCGGCAGCACAAAGCTGATTGGTGCGGTCGGCTATGACTTCTCTTTAGAGGGTCTTACCGGAGACATTGGCAGCTACAAGCTGGGCGACACCGGATTTTATATTCTGGCCTCGGCCGCCGGACAGGTTATTTATCACCCCGACAGCACGCTGGTTAACCTTAATATTAACGACATAGACCTGTCCGATAACATGAAGACGGCGCTGTTGTCCTCAACCGAGGGCAGCCTCAGCTACACTTCTCAGAACACCACCGCGCACGGCTATGTCTGTCCCGTTGGCAACTTTGGCTGGAATGTAGCCACAGGCTTGCCGGACAGAGAATTTTATCAGGAGTTCAACCGACTGACGCTGGTCATTCTAAGCGTCTTTGCCGTGGCGCTTTTAGTGCTGGTGGGTGTAATTCTGTCCATCTCCAAGGGCATCATACAGCCTATGAAAAAGCTGACGCAGACAGCAAACCTGATTGCCGACGGCAGGATGGATATCTCGGCGGAGATTACAACGCGCGATGAAATCGGGCAGATGGGGCAGGCGCTTAACCGTACCGTGACCCGGCTCAACCAATATATTGGCTATATTCAGGAGATTACCCACACCCTTGAATCAATGGCAGAGGGCGATATGCGCATCTCGCTTGAACAGGCCTACGAGGGTGAATTCAGGCCGATTAAAGCTGCTTTTGATAATATTTCAAGCGCCCTCAACGGTACGCTTGGCCTCATAAAAATATCGGCCGACCAGGTAAGCTCCGGCGCCGACCAGGTGTCAAGCGGTGCGCAGGCTCTGGCGGCGGGCGCCACCGAGCAGGCCGCAACCATTCAGCAGTTAAGCGCCTCCATAGCCGGTGTGGCCGATCAGGCGGAGCAGAATACCGCTAACGTGATAAGGGCGTCGGAATATGTGGCGCAGGCCGGAGAAGGCATTGAAAACAGCAATGCGCACATGCATCTGCTGGATGACGCCATGAACAAAATTGGCGTTGCTTCTGAAAAAATTTCTAACATCACCAAGCTGATTGAAGATATCGCGTTCCAGACGAATATTCTGGCTCTGAACGCTGCAATTGAGGCGGCCCGCGCCGGAGAGGCCGGCAAGGGTTTTGCCGTGGTTGCAGACGAGGTACGTACGCTGGCGGCCAAATCGGCCGAGGCGGCCCAGCAGACCGGCGTGCTGATTCAAAATTCGGTTGAGGCGATATCAGAAGGCGGAAAATTATCCGCCGAGACGGTAAAAATTTTGCAGGATGTTGCTGCAAAGGCCAAGCTGATGGCGCAGTCCATTCAGGAAATTGACATTGCCTCCGCACAGCAGGCTCAGGCCATTGAGCAAATTACCGACGGGCTGACCCAGGTTAGCTCGGTGGTACAAACCAACGCGGCCACCGCCGAGCAAAGCTCTGCGGCAAGCGAGGAGTTGTCGGCACAGGCACAAACGCTTCAGCGCGAGGTCAGCCGCTTTACGCTGGCCGCAGTCAGCGGAGATACGGCCGGCGACGCCGCATTTTTCAGTGCGCCCGGCGTGCTTGCCGAGGACAGCGGCTTTACCGCAGATTCATACGGCAAATATTAAACCGCCTTTTATCAGGGCATTTCTTAAAAGCTAAGAATGACGGAGAATTCGCTCGTAAAGTCCAATGCAAGACAAAAACGCAAATATACCGACTAATTCCGAGTATTTTTAGCGCCGCGACAGGCTCTGTGGGCAGAACGCGCCAAAGTTGAGGACCTTTAAGAATGCCCCCGGTAACGTTGTGGCACAGGCGGCAGCCCAGAGATGCTTTTGCAAGCCATTATATTTAGTCTGCAAGCCCTGCCGGGTATATATCCCGGCAGGGCTTTTTGCCGGTTGCTGCCGGGGCTGCCCGCAGCGCAAAGTATTGTTACAGCCGATTAATTTTAAAAGCGGCGCAGTGTTGGCGGGCATCTTTTTTTGTGTTGCAAGGCGGACGCCGCAGCAGGGCTGCCACCCAGCAAGAAGAACGACGCAGCAACACGGAAAACAGGCCGTCAAGATGATAGGCTTTTGAGCTTGGCCGGCTTATATCATTATTCAGAAATGGGGCTGCTTTAGCAGCCTGCTTTGTTCTTTCCCGCACGGTTGTTCGTGGCGGGCGGCAAAACACAATATTCTCGCTGATCCTGTAAGCCCATCCCTAAACGGTCGGACTATGCAACCGATCATCTTCCCACACCCTGCGGCACACAGCCTCTATGAAGGCCTCCATGTAATCGGGCCTGTCCGCCGCCTTGAGAGATACCAACTCGATTCTCAGCCGCCGGTCAAGTCCTTTGATAGAAAGCATGTGTATCTGCCGCTCAGGCGCACAATGCAGATTATGCACCCGGACGCCGTGCAGCAGCATCCGCGGACAAAAAGCGGCACACATACCGGCGGCGCAAAGCGATATCTGCGTCTCGGTATCGCTGATGCGGTATGGTATTTTCAGTATCAGATGGCTGCACGCTAAAAATTCAAGCAGCATTTTGCTGGCGGCGCTGGTACTGAAATTCTGCGAAAACGGCACATGCGTCCACCGGCTCAGATCGGCGCTTTCCCCTAAAATATATAGGCTGCCGCCAAAGGACTCACGCAGCAGCGCGTCTGAAATAATCAGGCAGATTTCATCGTCGCACACGGCCTCAAAGCAAAAATCGTCGTCATGGTCTGCGTTAACCCCGATAAACAGATCCACCTTGCCCTGCCGCAGCTTTTCGGCCAGCATAACCGTGTCGTCCATGACAATGTCCATTTCCACCTCCGGGAATTGCTGCGCATAGGCAGGCAGCACCAGCGGCAGTATAGCACGTGCGCGGGAAGAGCCGATACCGAGCGTAAAATGCCCCCTTGCGCCCTGCGCCCAGCGGCTCAGATCGCTGTTCATGGCCCGTTCCATCGCCTGCATATTGCGCAGAGTACGCAGCATGGTCTGCCCCGCCGCGGTCAGCTGGAAGCGCGGATGGTGCGGTGGTTAAAAAATCCGGCGTCAGACCTTCGATGTATCAGTTCACCGGCGCGGCCCGCGTATTCCATTCGATGGAGGACGCCTGCGAAGCAGTATCGGGCGGGCAGATTCGCGCGGGAGAGGTAATTGTTATTCGATACGAGGGCCCCAAGGGCGGCCCCGGCATGCGCGAGATGCACATGGTCACCTCGCTGCTTGTGGGCAGAGGCATGGACGAAAGCGTTGCGCTGGTAACCGACGGACGTTTTTCAGGTTCCACAAGAGGCCCGTGTATCGGGCATATTTCGCCCGAGGCGGCCGCAGGCGGACCCATTGCCGCTGTGGAGGACGAAGACCGCATCATTATTGATATTCCAAACCGTCGTCTTGAGCTGGACGTCTTGCCACAGGTGATAGCCGAGCGGCTGGCAAAGGTCACGCTGCTTGTCAAGCCGCGTACCCCGGCGCTGGCAAAGTATGCGGCGCTGGTTACTTCCGCCGACAAAGGCGCCATTCTTAGAGTGCCTGAGACATGGTGACGGCTCCGGCCAAGGTATGCCTTTGCAGCATTTGATATATGTCAAGTAAATTGATGCTGATATTCCGTTAAAAATCAATAGCCCGACGGCATCTTTTCTGTTTTGCGGCGTCCTCACCCCGGGCGGCTGCCGGCCGGTCTCCCCGTTCTTGCGGGACAAAATAGCAGCACATTAATGCGGGCCAGCTATTTAACAGAATATAAGCATAAAAACCAAGTTGTCTTTCTTTTACGAGGCTGTCAACACTAAAAAGCGATCCCCAAGCCATTCTTTGACATAAACAGGCTGGCGTAAAATGCACAACACATTTTGCACCAGCCTGTTTTTGTATCAATTCCCGCCAAATAACAAGGCTGTCATTAAGGTTGTGCAAAACAGCGTTTATCGTACACAGGCCATCGGTTAAACAAAAAAATCCCACAACGGGCAAAAGGCCGGGATGGATCGATCATTATTCTGACGACGGTTTGTTTGATACTGGGCTAAAACCAGTCGTTACACCGATAGCTGCAAAATGCCGCCTCAAACGCTTTATGATACCGGATAAAAACACGCGCCAGCGCCGGATCAAACCGCGTCCCTGCTCCTTGTGCAATGCTGTAGCAAGCGTCCTGATGTCCGCCGCCTTTTTGGGCCGTCTCCTTATCGTAGCAATCGCAAATGGCGGTGATGCGCGCTATAAGCGGAATATTCTCACCGCAAAGGCCAAATGGATAACCGCCGCCGTCCCAGCGTTCATGATGGTAAACCGCCGCGTCGCAGGCGGGCAAAATTAAAAACGGGGGCATGCCGGAAATAACATGGTTCTCCATGTAATCAAAAAGCCGCAGCGCCAACAGGGTATGGCGGCTGGCCATCACGCATTCCTCCGTCGTCAGCGGCTCGTGCTTTAAGAGTATTGTCTGCGGCAGCCAAACCTTTCCGATATCGTGATAAAAAGCGGCTTCGCTGATATGTTCAATTTCCTGCTGAGTAAAGCGGCCCGCATACAGCGGGCAGCCGTCTATTTGTTGCGCCATAACCCCTGCATAGATACCGACGCCGAGCATATGATCCAGCTGTTCCGCCGACAGCTTATGCAACAGAGTTCTGACGCCAATCGCACGATAAAAAGAAAGCGGCATATAATCCCTCTTTTCAACAAGGTAAAACGGCCTTCTCCCAAGAGTGCAGCGCATATATTTTATACGATCATCCTGCGTTTGCGCTTGCCCCGGCTCTGCAGCTTTGAACATACCGCTTGCTATGTATATATTAGCTGCAAAATCAAATTATAACATCGGCAGCACACGACCTGTGAATCCTTTTGATTAGCCGCAGTTTATTTAAAACTGTGGAGTCAGCGTCACAAAGCGCATATGATCGCTAATATTCTATAAGGTGACGGCATTCCGGACGGCGAATGCCGCGATGGACATATTTGTGATATACATACTGTTAAATTTATCGATAGCAATTTTTTTCTGTTCCAGCAGCGAATGCGCATATATATTCAATGTAATTGAAACGCTTGAATGTCCCAATATTTCGCTGATTGTCTTGATATCAACGCCAAGCTCCAGCGCCCGGGTGGCAAAGGTGTGCCGAATGGCATGGAACTTGCGTGGCTTTACCCCCGCCTGAGCCAGAACTTTTTTAAACAGCTTTTGGTAGCTTCGCGGGTCAAGCGGCTCTGCATCGTCAGAAAGCGCATAGCTGTCTTCACATTTGCGGTCAAAACCCAGAGCTCTGGCCTGCTCGACAATAGATGCGGGCAGCGGAATTTTTCTGACAGATTTACGGCTCTTGGGCGCGCCGACCTGAAGCGTGGTTTTGCTCTCCGATTGTTCAAAATTTTTTGTGCGGTTAACGGTACGCAAAACCGACATGGTACCGGCCTCCCAGTCGAAATCGCCCCATTTCAGGCCGCAGAGCTCACCTAACCGTATACCCGAATAAAAACATAAAATCAGCCCCAGCGCACGCTGGTTTTCAGCGGACAGGGCTGCGCGCTCAATTAATTGCTGTTCCCGGGTTGAAAAAACCTGGACCTCGTTGCTTTCCATGCGCGGCATTCTGACGGCTTCCAGAATAGCGGCGCTGTTGGGGGCATCTTTGAGAAGTTTTCGCAGTGCGGTTTTAAAAATAGTGAGAATTTTGCGCTGATATGACTCGGAGATGGCGTCGTTACCCCGTATGAAGGCGGTGAATTGTGCGGCGGAGGAAACCGTCATCTGCACTTCTTTCGTCTGCGAGAAAAAAGGAATAATATACTTCTGCGCACAATACTGGTAGTTTTCATAAGTCGAAGCCTTGATCTGATGGCGTACATCGCCGTCAATCCAGCTTAAATACTGACCGGCCACCGTTTTAAGCATATCCGGTTGCACCTGAGAAGCGCAGGCGCTATCCTCCTGAAAGCGTTTCATTCTCTCCTTAACCTCGCGGTATGCTTTGGCATAAAAATAACGGTATTTCCCGTCGGGTTGCAGGATCCGGCCTTCCCACCGTCCATCCTTACGCTTATAAATGTTCTCTCCTCTGCGTGGCATAGTCAAGCTCCTTTCAAATATGACGCTTTCGCTGACGGCGAATAGAATTAAAGCGAACTAACTTTGTCGCCCTTCTTTAAATTATATCGCAGCGCAGACTCATTTTCGGATACACTTCAGCACTCATCTTCAGATTTGACAAGAGAAAATATTTTATATATAATGATTTTTGTAAATATCTGTTGGATTTTGTTAAATTGTGCCGTCACAGTTTTAAATAAACTGCGGCTAAAATTTAATAAAAGTAACTTTTTTCGTTTGACAATATAGCGCGCAAAAGGTCTCCCACCGTAGAAACTACGGCAGGAGACCTTTCGTGTTCTAAAAGCGTTGGTACGGCAGTCCCGGCGGGTGGGCTGCCGGAAAATGTCTTGATGCATGTCACTTCTTTCAGCCCGACCGGCAGCCCCCGGCAGCGAACTGCCTGCCTTTGCGGCCCATGTATATAATCAGATCAGCTTAAACTAAACTGTCAGGCCGAAAAACCTTCTCCCGCGCCCGCCATCTAATCGCCGCCCAGGTAAGCCCTGCGCACACTGTCGCTTTGAATCAGCTCCGCGCCGGTACCCGAAAGGCCGATCTGGCCGGTTTCCAGCACATAGGCGCGGTCGGCAATTGAAAGTGCCATTTGCGCGTTCTGCTCCACAAGCAGCACCGTTGTACCATCCTTGTGCAGCTGCGTAATAATCTCAAAAATCTGTTCCACGAGAAGCGGCGCAAGCCCCATGGACGGCTCATCGAGCATTAAAAGCTTCGGGTGGCTCATCAGCGCGCGACCCATAGCCAGCATCTGCTGCTCACCGCCTGAGAGCGTCCCGCTTATCTGGCGTCTGCGCTCCTTTAAGCGGGGGAACTGCTGGTACACCCGCTCAATATCTGCGGCAATACCGGCGTTCGGCTGGGTGTACGCCCCCATCTCAAGGTTTTCCTGTACGGTCATCTGCAAAAAGATGCGCCGCCCCTCCGGCACCTGCGCCAGCCTGCGCTGCACAATTCTGTGCGGCTCGACAGCGGAGATGTTCTCACCGTCAAAATGAATAGAGCCGGTTCTGCTGCGCAGCAGCCCCGAAACGGTGTTGAGCACGGTAGATTTTCCCGCGCCGTTCGCGCCGATCAGCGTGACGATCTCCCCTTCGTTGACCGAAAAAGAGATGCCCTTTATCGCGTGGATGCTGCCGTAAAATACATTGATATCCTCAACCTGCAACAGCATGCTCAACCCTCCTTCTTCTTACCGAGATAAGCCTCGATGACCTTCGGGTTCGCCTGTATCTCGGCGGGCGTGCCCTTGGCGATAATTTTGCCGTAGATGAGCACGGCGATGCCCTCGCAGATACCCATGACAAGCTTCATGTCGTGCTCAATAAGCATAATGGCAATCTCAAAGGTATCGCGAATCTTGCGGATATTTTCCATAAGCTCCGACGTTTCGGACGGATTCATGCCGGCCGCAGGCTCGTCGAGCAGCAACAGGCTCGGGTTGGTGCCCAGCGCACGCACAATTTCAAGGCGGCGCTGCGCGCCGTAGGGCAGGCTCCCCGCTCTTGCATCGGCCATGCCGTCCATATTGAAAATTGAGAGCAGCTCAAGCGCGCGCTCGCGAATAATTTTTTCCTCTTTCCAATAGCGCGGCAGACGCAGAACGCCATCCCACATGGTATATTTCATCTGGTTATGCAGGCCGATCTTGACGTTATCCTCAACGGTCAGCGTCGGGAACAGCCGGATATTCTGGAAGGTTCTGGCAATTCCCGCACGGTTGACCTGAATGGTGTTCATGCCGTGCGTATCCTTACCGTCGAGCAAAATTGTGCCGCGCGTAGGCTGATACACCTTGGTCAGCAGGTTGAAAACGGTGGTCTTGCCCGCGCCGTTCGGGCCAATTAAGCCGGCAATTTCGGTGCGGCCAATTGTAAGGTTAAAGTTATCGACGGCGGTCAGCCCGCCAAAATCGATGCCCAGCCCAATCGCCTCAAGCACGGGGGTCTTGTCAATATCCCGCTCCGGAATAATCGCGCTGCTGGGAACAGGTACCATTTTAGCCATTTTGCGCACCTCCCCTGCCGACTGAATTTTTAGCCGCCATCCTGTCTTTGAGCTGTCCAAGCAGGCGTCGGCCCTTGTCGCCGTTGGTCATGAGCATAACCGCAATCAGCACAATGGCGTAAACGAGCATGCGGTAATCGCTGAAGCTGCGCAGCAGCTCGGGCAGCACGGTGAGCACCGCCGCGGCAATAATCGACCCGCGGATATTGCCCATACCTCCCAGCACAACGAACACCAGCACAAGAATGGAGGTGTTAAAATCAAACTTTTTGGCCACCACGGTGGAATAGTTCATAGCGAACAGCACGCCGGCCATACCGGCCAGCACCGCCGAGGTTGAAAAGGCCATCAGCTTGTATTTTGTGATATTGATGCCGAGCGATTCGGCCGCGATACGGTTGTCGCGCAGCGCCATAACCGCCCGGCCGGCGCGGCTGTTAATAAGGTTCTGTACAACGATCAACGTGACGATAATCAATGCGTAGCCTATGACAAAAGTAGAAATTTTAGTCACACCCACAGCGCCCATCGGCCCGTTTATAATAACGGTGCCGCCGTCGGCAAGCCCCAGCGAGGCCGAATCGGTCATGCTCAGGTGCAAGCCATTCTGATCCACCCCTACATACAGACAATCAACGACATTTTTAATAATCTGTCCAAAGGCCAGCGTGACAATCGCCAGATAATCGCCCCGCAGGCGCAGCACCGGCACCCCGACCAGCAAACTGATCAGCCCGGCGACAATGCCGCCCGCAAGCATAGCGATAATCAGCCTGAGCGGCGAGAAGGCGACAATATTTTTAAGACTCATCGTGACGATAACGCCCGTGAAAGCGCCCACGCTCATAAACCCGGCGTGTCCCAGGCTCAGTTCACCCAGAATGCCAACCGTAAGATTGAGCGAAACCGCCATGACAATGTAGGCGCAGATCGGCACCAGCTGGCCCTTGAGCGAGCTTGATAGCTGTCCGCCCGACATAAGCACCTGCAAGATGATAAATGCAACCGTCACAAGGATGTAATTGAGAAAGTTGCCCTGGGCGGTTTTATTCATTGCTTTAATCTTTTTCATTTTTCCGCCTACACTTTCTCGCTTATTTTTTTGCCCATCAGTCCGGTGGGCTTGACCAGCAGCACGACAATGAGCACAGCAAAGACAATAGCGTCCGAAAGCTGGGTTGAAATGTACGCCTTGCCAAAGGTTTCGACCAGCCCCAGAATCAGGCCGCCGATCATCGCGCCCGGAATTGAGCCGATGCCGCCAAACACCGCCGCCGTAAACGCCTTGATGCCTGGCATTGAGCCGGTGGTGGGCAGCAGCGTCGGATAGGCCGAGCACAGCAGCACGCCGGCTATTGCCGCCAGCGCACTGCCGATGGCAAAGGTGGTCGAGATGGTGGCGTTGATATTAATTCCCATTAGCTGTGCCGCGCCCTTGTCCTCTGAGACGGCGCGCATCGCCTTGCCAATCTTGGTGTAGCCGGTCAGCCAGCTTAAAAACGCCATGATAACGACGCAGGACAGTACCGTGACCATCGCCTCGCCCGAGATACTCAGTCCGCCGTCAAACAGCTTGAGCGCTTTAATGGGAACCACGCTCGAAAAGCTTTTGGGCGCCGAGCCCCAGATAAGCAGCGCGGCATTCTGCAAAAAATAGCTGACGCCAATCGCCGTAATCAGCACCGCCAGCGACGGCGCCATGCGCAGCGGCTTGTAGGCCAGCTTTTCAATCGTCAGCCCCAGACAGGTACATACCGCCATAGCCAGCAAAACCGATACAAAGGCCGGCCAGCCAAGGTAGGTTGTTGCGCAAAAAGACATATAAGCGCCCACCATTATTACGTCGCCATGGGCAAAGTTCAGCATTTTTGCAATGCCGTAAACCATGGTATAGCCCAGCGCAATAATGGCGTAAACGCTTCCCAGACTGATTCCGCCGACAATATAGGAAAGAAACGTCATACCCGCACACCTCATTTTTCTTTAGCAGATTTGCTTACAGCAATTCCATAAAGGACGACAACGCGGCAGCCGGAACAGTTCCGGTCGCCAAGCCCCTTGCAGTCTTTTATGGCATGGCTGTAAGAACAGGGAATGGGAGGGCTTTTAAGCTTGCGCTTAAAGAAGCCCTCCTGAATCAGACAAATCGGATATTACATGCCGGTGTAAACGCCGTCTTTAATGACGACGGCCTTGGGCGCCTTGGAGACTTCGCCGGTGGCCTGCCAGGTCATGCCGTCGCCGGTGATGCCGTCAAAAGTCATGGCGGTGAACTCGGCAATCAGCTTGTCGCAAACGTCGGCGGCAGCCATGTCGGCGGTGACGCCGGTCTTTTCGCAGGCCTGCGCAATCGCGTAGATGCAGTCATAGCCGTCGGCCGCAAACTGGTTGGGAATCTCGCCGTACGCGGCCTGATATTTAGCGACAAAATTCTTGGTCGCCTCATCCTCGGCATCCGCAGAGAAGGGGGTCAGCAGCATGAGGCCTTCCGCCAGCGTCTCGTCAAAATTTTCAAGGGTCAGAATGCCGTCAAGACCGTCGCAGCCGAAGAACTTGGGCGCATAGTCCATGCTTCTGGCCTGCGAGAGAATCAGCGCGGCGGGGGTGTAATAAATGGGCAGGAAAACAAGATCAGCACCCGCGTTCTTGGCCTCGGTCAGCTGCACGCTGAAATCGGTCGCGGTGTCGTCGGTGAAGGTGGTGGCACAGACAATTTCAAGGTTCTTCTCCTTGGCCTGAGCCGCAAACTTCTCATAGATGCCCTGAGAATAGGCATCGGCGTTGTTGTAGATAACCGCAACCTTGGTGGCAAGCTTGTTGTCGGCCAGATAGTCCGCCGAAGCGACGCCCTGGTTGGGGTCGGTAAAGCAGATCTGGAAAACGTTGTCCTTACCCTCAATAACCTTGGTAGAAGAAGCCGAGGGGGTCAGCGTAAAGACGCGATCGGCATAGGTCTCAGAGGTGACGGCCAGCGCGGGAGAGGTGGTTACGGTGCCATTGAGAATCTGCATGCCCCAATCCTTGAGCTTATTGTAGGCGTTAACAGACTTTTCAGCGTCGTGCTCGTCGTCCTGGTAGTTGAGCGCGTACTGTTGGCCGCCCTTGGCGTTGATTTCGTCAATCGCAATCTGCGCGCCGTTTCGGGCGGCAATGCCGTAGACGGCTGCGGGGCCACTGACCGGGCCGATGCCGCCAATTTTAATTGCGGCCGCGGCGCTCGAAGAGCCGGCAGGCGCAGAGCCTTCTGCCGCAGAGGATGCGGGGGTGGAGGCGGAACCGCTGCTGCCACCCGAGCATGCGCCCAGCGACATAATCATAGCAACCGCCAGCATGGCTGTGATAATCTTTTTCATTGCAATATTCTTCCTCTCTAGTTTTCATCTATACAAAAAACCGGCTTCGTCATGAAAGACGGAGCCGGTTTGAGTATATGCCCATCAACTCAAGCTCGGTTCTGACATTCTTCGACACGCTATTAAATTATCGCAGCTAATTATAACGGCGGCCCCTACAAGAAAAGCTGCTACAGCCAGTGTTAGAACCCGTACAAATAGCGCGAGACTAAGCAATACAATAAAAATGGACGCCACAATAATGGCGTCCACGGTCAAAACAGCAAAAGCGGACATGAAATGAGAGCAAAACGAATGAGCTTCCGTCATATTGGCGGAAGGGTCTGTAGAACGATAATTCGCCGTACGTAAACCCATCATCACGCGTCGCTCCTTTCAATTAAATACTGATGATAGTTCAACATTTTAAAGCAATAGCTCGAAAATGTCAATGGTCATATTTCACAGTACAAATTTTATAAATACAATTTAAATATCAATTATAAATAAAAATGGCCGTTTCTCCGGAATATCAGCCGTTTTACACAGGATATTGCCCCGGAAATTTTTATAAAATAAGAAAATTTTTTGTTCCCTTCCTGCAAAAATATTACGCCTTTAGAGGATGTTGCGATAAATTCTTTATCACAGCGACCTTTCCCGAAACTTTTGTGTGCAGTTCCTGCACCGAAGCAGCTATGGCGCAACACAAAGCCGCCGCATTAATTAACGTCCCCCGCAGCGTAAACCGGCGGTAAAACCGGCTTGCCCGGACAAGTATTTTATGGTTTCTATTAATGTCCACTAATTTTATCAACTTTTACTTGACAAGAAATTTACGGTGTGCTATTATAACCGCAGTTAGTCATAAATAACCAGTTGGCCGCCTGTTGGTTAGCAGACGCTAACAAGGGATCGGCCACTACCGAAGGGGGATGTTGATGAGCGTCATTATCATAGGCGGCAACGAACGCATGGAGAGATTATATCAGGAAACCTGCCTCGAGCACGGATATAAACGTGCCAAGGTTTTTACAAAAACCGGCGGAGAAATGAGAAAGCAGCTCGGCGCCGCCGATTTGTATATTCTTTTCACCAATACAGTGTCGCATAAAATGGCTATTACCGCTCTGGGCGAAGCAAAACGGCACAACGCCCGTGTCGAGCGCTGTCACAGCAGCAGCCTGTGTGCGCTCAGAGCCATTCTAAAGAATCATTGTCCGAAGGGATGCGAGGGGTGCTGTGGCAACTAAGTTTGAGCGTCATCTCATTGAGCAGTGTGCGCCGACCTTGGCCGGTATTAAGGTTGGCAACCTGTTCAACAGCAAAACAGAGCCGGCGGATAATATCGACGATGTTATCCGCAACTGGAACCGCTGCTTTCTAAGCAAGGGGGTTCAGGTTCGGTTAATTAAGGAAACCGCCGCCGGCGCGCTGGTTTATGTGTTCAGGCCTGCCATGCTGTCAAAGCTGCTTGCCCGCAAGGATATTGCCCGCTTCCTGAACGCATATGGTTTTTCGGGCTGTCAGAGCCTTGACGGGTATATTGCACGGCTGGGCGACCATATTCATGCGGCGGACTGCTTTCCGCATGAGATTGGTATATTTTTAGGCTATCCGTTGCAGGACGTACAGGGCTTTATACAGAACAAAGGCAAAGATTTTAACCTTTGCGGCTTTTGGAAGGTTTATTCCGAGCCGCAGCACGCTGAAAAGTTGTTTGCGCAGTACCGCAAATGCTTTGGCATCTATAAGACGCTGTTTGAAAACGGACGCAGCATTATGCAGCTGACTGTGGCGGCCTGATTGTTGTTGACGGCTACGCCAATAATACATATCACAGATTGGAAAGGAACATTGTTATGAAGAAAATTGCAATTGTCTATTGGAGCGGCACCGGCAACACCGAGGCTATGGCCAACGAAATTGCCGCCGGCGCCAAGGAGGCCGGCGCCGAGGTGTCGCTGTTTACGCCCGGTGATTTTACGCCTGATATGGTTTCGGGCTTTGACGCACTGGCGTTCGGCTGCCCCTCAATGGGCGCTGAGGAGCTGGAGGACATTGATTTTGCGCCAATGTTTGGCGCTGTCGAGCGCAATCTTGGCGGTAAGCCGGTCGCGCTGTTTGGTTCCTACGGCTGGGGCGACGGTCAGTGGATGAGAGACTGGCAGTCCCGCTGCAACGACGCTGGCATCAGCCTTGTCGGGGACGGGCTTACCATCAACGAGGCGCCCGACGACGACGGCATTGCGCAGTGCAAAGCTCTGGGCAAATCGCTGGCCTGATCCGCTCGACAACGCAGCTTATTTTAGCCTTACTTCCGGTCTTTACAGACCTTAAACTTCACCCCAATTCTATTTCCGTACAAAACGGGCATGCCATTCAATGTGGTATGCCCGTTTTGTTTCTTTTGCCTGTTCGAGCGATAGCTGAGAAATAGAAATTTTTATCTTCGTTGCTGTTTGTGATAAATTTATGTGTCTGTTGGATGCGCCAGATATCGGCATCCGTATAAAATCATGACGAAGGGATATGATTAGTACTGATATTTCGGCATAAATTCCAACAGGACGATTAATATTTTTTCCTGCCGGAGAATTTAAATGCAGGCTGGCGCCAAGTGGCAAAGGCAAGCCGGGCGGAAAATTCGGCCGCAAGTTCCGGCGCGTTATCTGTATTAGGTCATCAAACAATATGTTATTGAAGCGAGGCGCAATATGCAGTATTTAATTTCATTTTTAGAGGGCGTCATATCCTTTATATCGCCCTGTCTTTTGCCGATGCTTCCGATATACGTTTCTTATTTTGCCGCAGACGGCGCGGATACCACCCGTAAAACCACGTTAAAAAACGCGCTGGGCTTTGTGCTGGGCTTTACGCTCACCTTTGTGGCCCTCGGTCTCTTTTTTGGAATATTGGGCAGCTTTCTGCTTAATTATGCCGTCATTATCAACCTTGTTTTGGGCGGACTCATCGTTTTATTCGGCTTGGGCTTTATGGGGGTTATCCGGCCCATTTTTGATATGGGCGGCACAAACCGCGCCAACCCCGAAAACCTGGGTTTTTTAAAGGCTGTGACATTCGGCATGATATTTTCCATCAGCTGGACGCCCTGTGTCGGCGCATTTTTAGGCTCCGCTTTGGCAATGGCCTCGGTAAGCGGCTCTGCTTTGCAGGGCACGCTGATGCTGCTGTGCTTTTCCGCCGGGCTTGGAATACCCTTTATTCTCTCCGCCCTGCTGATTGACAGGCTGAAAACGGCCTTTGATTATATAAAGCGTCATTATAGAACCATCAATTTAATTTGCGGCCTTTTTCTGGTCGTGATCGGAATTCTGATGATGACGGGACAGCTTGGCCGATTCCTGAATTTGTTCAACCGTTGACGCAGTCCAAAAATCAGCAGAATGTCGGTATAAGAAAGGAAGTTTGCATATGACCGATAAAAAAAAACTGGCAGTCACCATTACCGTGCTTCTTTTAACAATGATTATCTCCGCAGCCATTTACAACAGCTATAAGGACCGTGTGGACCCCTCCACCGGCGAGCTGACCAGAACGGCCCAGCTCGAAAACCAGATACCGGTAGGCCCAAACGAACCGGAAGCGCTGGATGCGGTAGCGACCAAGGCGTCGGATTTTACGATGCAGGACGCGCAGGGCAACAACGTTTCGCTTGCAAGCTTTGAAGGCAAGCCGGTGGTTCTGAACTTCTGGACCTCCTGGTGCAGCTACTGCAAGGCCGAAATGCCCGACTTTGAAGAAGCCTACAAGCAGTACGGCGACCAGATACAGTTTGTGATGCTCAATGCCGTCAAGTCCGAAAAAGGCAGCGAGGACGGCAGAAACTTCATCAGCAGCGCCGGGTATACCTTCCCGGTATTCTACGACACGGACGGAAATGCGACAACCTTATATGCCGTCCGCGGCTTCCCCGCCACAATATTTATTGATAAAGACGGAAAAATTACAGAAAGAAGCCTTGGTAAGATTACCCGCGAGAAGCTGGAACAAAACATTCAAAAACTAATTGGTAATTAAAAGCGTCGTCCGCCTTACGGCACAAAAATATGTGCGTTAATTTAAATTCATTCTTTAAGTTTACCCGCTGTGTACAGCACAAGCCACCCGTCAAGCAAGAAAATACGCCTTGAAATGGCTTTTTAGAGTCATTTCAAGGCGTATTTTTATGCACTGTTTTTCGGCAGCGGCGTTTTTTCGCAACCCCTTTATTCAGGGGCATTTAAAAGTCCCCATTTTGGTGAATTCTATGCACAAAGCTCGTCGCAACGCTAAAATACTCGGAATACATCCAGTATTCCTGCGCTTTGCCTTGCGTTGGACTTTCGCAGGCAAATGCCCCGCTATTTATGGCTTTTAAGAAACGCTCTAACGTTGCGGACGCCTCCATTTGCGAAGTCCGTGCGTTTTTAAAACTATCCGCTATTGCGCAGGGAAACGCACGGTGACGGTTGTGCCCGTATTTTCCTTGCTTTGCAATGTAATTTTAGCGCCATGCCGCGCGGCGGCATGCTTAACAATTGAAAGCCCAAGTCCGGTACCGCCCGTCTCCTTGGAGTGGCTCTTATCCACCCGGTAAAAGCGCTCAAACACCCGGCTTTGGTGCGCCTGCGGAATACCGCAGCCGGTATCGGCCACTGCAAGCAAAATACCGCCATCCTTGTCATGCTCAACGGTTACCGTCGCTTTGCCACCCCTGCGGTTGTACTTAACTGCATTGTCGCAAAGGTTGTAGACCATTTCGGCAATAAGCCTGCGAACGCCGGTAATTTCGGCAGGCTGCCCTGTGACGCTCAAAGTGACGCCGGTGTCGGCGGCGGCCTGCTGCAGCCGGTCTGCCGCCTCGCGCGCGACCGACAAGAGCTCGACGCGCTCGGTCGGCATATCCTCGCCCTCGTCAAGGTGCGAAAGCGCGATGATATCCTCCACCAGTGCAATCAGGCGCTGCGCCTCGCGGTAGATGCGTTCGGTAAAGCGCGGGAAATCCACCGGCTTGGCAAGGCCGTTCTTCATGATCTCGGCATAGCCTAAAATGGATTGCAGCGGCGTTTTCAGCTCGTGCGAAACATTGGCCGAAAACTCACGCCGCAGCTGTTCGGCAGCCAGCTGCTCGGTTACGTCCATCATCAGCATCAGGCTGCCGCCCGTTACGACGGGGTTAGCCAGCAGGCGGTAGCTTCGTCCGCCCTTGGCCAAAATGAATTCCGCGCTCTTTTTCTGCGCAAGCTGCTCGACGGCGGTACGCATTTCCTCGCTGCGCTCAAAATTCAGCAGATATTTACCGACGCAGTCATCATGCGGAATATTCAACAGCCGCGCCGCGCTCGGGTTAATTGACAAAATGCTGCCGTCGTTTGAAAGGAGCACAAGTCCCTCGCGCATATTCTGAATGATGGCCGGAAATTCGCTTTGCATCCTTTGCAGGTCGTCCATCTGGCCTTTAATCTGCATGTTCTGGCTGTCAATGCGCGAGAGCAGCGGATACAGCTCCTCATAGCTGTCGCAGGCCAGCGGGTCGGACAGCTCCAGCCGGTTGATCGGCTCGACAATGCCCCGTGTGATGCGGCGCGACAGCAGCACCGACAGCAGCAGCACAGCCAGTGTGACCGCCGTCAATGTCATCCATGTAGAAAACAGCGTGCCATACAGGCTGCGGGTACTGTAGGCCACGCGCAGCACCGTGCCGTCGGCCATGCGGCGTGCAAAGTAATAGCTGGTCATACCGTCCAGTGTCGCCGAATGCCGGGTATCCTCGCCCAGACCGCTTTGCAGTGCAGCAAGCACCTCCCGGCGGTCGGCGTGGTTTTCCATCGTCTCAGCCCGACTGGCGCTGTCAAACAGCACGGCGCCGTCCGGCGCAATCCAGGTCACGCGGCCCGGCGTAATGGTGGCAAGGTGCATAAGCTCCGCCTCTGAAACCACCCTGCCCGACATATAGGAAGCGATATATTCCGTCTCGGCCCGGATGGTCACTTTAATCTCGGCAAGATGCCGGTCGTAAAGCAGCGCGGAAACCAGCCCTGCCGTGAGCACCGTGGCAAGAATAACCATAGCGCAGATGGCGGAAAAAATACGTTTTGTCATAGCCCTTCTCCCAAACGGTAGCCGACGCCGCGCACCGTTTCAATAATGCCGGCGGCGTTGCCCAGCTTCTGACGCAGCGTGCGCACATGTACGTCCACAGTGCGGGTTTCGCCGTCAAAATCGTAGCCCCACAGCGTTTCAATCAGCATGTCGCGCGTGAACACACGCCCCGGGCTGCTCATCAGGAGCCGCAGCAGCTCAAACTCCTTAAGCGTCAGCCCGACCTCCTGCCCCGCCACCGTGACAAGATGGCGGTCCGGCTGCATGCAAAGCTCGCCGGCTGTCAGGCTTTCGGCCGTGCCCTCCGGCACACAGCGCCGCAGCACCGCCTTCACCCGTGAGAGCAGCTCCATCATGCCAAAGGGCTTGGCAATATAGTCGTCCGCGCCCGAATCGAGCCCGAGCACCTTGTCGTATTCGGCGCCCTTGGCGGTGGCCAGAATAACCGGAATACGCCGCAGCCGCGCCGACGCGCGTATCCGGCGCAAAATGCTTACACCGTCCTCGCCCGGCAGCATAACGTCAAGCAGAATCAGCGCAGGCATCTGCTGCCGCAGCGCCTCGTCAAGCTGGTTGCCGTCCGGAAAGCCCTTTGCCTCAAAGCCGCCGGAGCGCAGCGTATACACGACCAGCTCGCGGATGCTGTCATCGTCCTCAACGCAGTAGATCATTGGCCTCCCCCTTATCCTTCGGATGCTCGCCGGTGATTGAAAAAACCACCCATTCGGCAATGTTGGTGGCGTGGTCGCCGATACGCTCAAGATATTTGACAATCATCAGCAGATCAAGCGCCCATTCGCCCTGCGCATGCTGCTGCGAAATAAGCGTAATCAACGCGCTTTTAATACGGATAAAATAATCGTCCACCACGTCGTCGGCGGCTATAACCGACTTTGCAAGCGCAATATCCTTCTTAACAAATGCCTCAATGCTGTCGGTCACCATTTTAATGGCGGCACGCGCCATCTCAGAGACCGGCAGCTCACCATCCTCGGCTACGGCGCTGATGCCGCCTGTGCGCACAATTTCGGCAATGTCCGACGCCTGGTCGCCAATGCGCTCCATGTCGGTGACCATTTTAAGCGCGGAGGAAATCTGTCGCAGGTCTTTGGCCACCGGCTGCTGATGCAAGAGCAGCTTTAAGCAGAGCGATTCAATTTCGCGCTCCTTCTGGTCGATGCGGGTGTCGGTTTCTATCGCTTTAAGCGCCAGCGTCTGGCCGTCCCTGCTTTCAAAAAGCGCCTTTGCCGCGCTGGCAATGGCGTTTTCGCACAGTGCGCCCATGTGGGTCAGCTCACGGTTGAGCAGCTCAAGCTGGTCGTCGAATCGGCTTCTCATCATCCAAACCTCCCTGTGATGTAATCCTCGGTACGCTTATCCTTCGGCATCGAAAATATGTTGTCGGTAGCATCGAACTCCACCACCTCGCCCAGCAGAAAAAAGGCTGTTTTGTCCGATATTCTGACCGCCTGCTGCATGTTGTGGGTGACAATGACAATAGTATAATGCTTTTTAAGCTCGGCGGCAAGCTCTTCAATTTTAAGCGTGGAAATCGGGTCGAGTGCCGAGGTTGGTTCATCCATGAGCAGCACCTGCGGGTTAACCGCAAGCGCGCGCGCAATGCACAGGCGCTGCTGCTGCCCGCCCGAAAGGCCCAGCGCGCTTTTCTTTAGGCGATCTTTAAGTTCGTCCCAGATAGCGGCGTCCCGCAACGATTTTTCGACAATTTCATCCAGCTTATAGCGGTTTTTGACACCGTGGGTTCTCGGGCCGAACGCAATGTTATCATAAACGCTCATCGGAAAGGGATTCGGCTTCTGGAACACCATGCCCACACGTTTTCTCAGAAGATTTACGTCCATACCGCCGTAGATATCCTCGTTATCCAGCAATACCCGACCCTCAATGCGGCAGCCCTCGACCAAATCGTTCATGCGGTTGAGCGTCTTTAAAAGCGTGGATTTTCCACACCCCGAAGGGCCGATAAACGCCGTAATCTCGTTGGGCGCAATGCCCAGCGAAACGTTTTTAAGCGCCTTAAAATCCGTATAATATAAATCGAGCGCCTCTACTGTAAATTTATTTTCCATGTTCATCTACCTCTCTCGTGTCAGCCTGCGTGCCAGCCAGGACGACAGGGCGTTAATACCGGTCACAATAACCAGCAGCACCACCGCCGTCGCATAGGCCTGGTCGATATAAAGTCCCTCGCTTGCCAGCGCATACATATGCACCGAGAGGGTTCGGCCCGACTCCAACAGCGAGCCGGGTATTTTAGCCACCGTGCCGGCGGTATAGATTAAAGCGGCCGTTTCTCCGACAATGCGCCCCACCGCAAGGATAACGCCTGCCAATATGCCCGGCTGCGCCGCCGGCAGCACAATTTTAAACACAGTCCGCAGCCGGCCGGCGCCCAAGCCGAAGCTGCCCTCGCGAAAAGCGTCGGACACCGCCCCAAGCGCTTCCTCTGTGGTGCGCATAATCAGCGGCAGAATCATGATAGACAGCGTAAAGACGCCCGCCAGCATTGAGTAGCCCCAGCCCAGCGCCGACACAAAGAACAAAAAGCCAAAAAGGCCGTAGACAATCGAGGGAATACCCGAAAGCGTCTCAGCCGTCATACGCACTATTTTAACAAGCTTATTGCCTCGCCGCGCATACTCCACGGTGTAAACCGCCGAGAAAACCCCCAGCGGCACCGCTACCAGCAGCGAGAGCGCCGTAATGCCAATGGTATTGACCAGCGCGGGAAACAGCGACACATTCTCGCTGTTATAGGTCAGGGAGAAAAGCGACAGCGTAAGGTTTGGGACGCCCTTGATGAGCACATATCCCACAATGGACACAAACACCAGTACGGTTACGGCAACCGCAAGCCACACCAGCCCGCGCAGCACAAGTGAAAGCGGGTCGGTTGTTTTAGCGCTTTTGGGTATTGTCATGGCTTCTCCCTCCTTGTGACCAGCGAGAACAACAAATTAATGAGCAGGATAAAAATGAACAGCACCACGCCGGTTGCAACAAGTGCCTCACGGTGCAGGTCGGCGGCATAGCCGATCTCCAGCGCGATGTTTGAGGTCAGCGTGCGCACGCCCTTGAGCAGTCCGGCCGGCATTCGGGGTTGATTGCCTGCGATCATCATGACAGCCATCGTTTCGCCGATGGCGCGCCCCACGCCGAGGATAGCCGCCGCCAGCAGGCCGGATTTAGCCGCAGGCAGCAGGGCAAAAAATACGCTGCGCTCATGCGTGGCGCCAAGCGCCAGCGCACCCTCGTAATAGCTTTCCGGCACGGCTCTGATGGCCGCTTCCGAGACGTTTATCACCGTCGGCAAAATCATCATGCCCAACAGCAGCATGGCCGTGAGCATGGTATCGCCCGTCGTGCCCGAGCTCTGAAAAATCCGGCGCACCGTCGGCACCAGCACCACAAGCCCGAAAAAACCGTAGATGACCGACGGAATACCCGCCAGCAGCTCTATTGCAGGCTTTAAGAGCCTGTAAAGCCACCTTGGAGAGAACCGCGCTAAAAATACCGCGGATAAAATGCCGGTCGGCACGCCAAGCCCCATTGCGCCAATGGTGACCCAAATGCTGCCCGCAATCATTGGTAATATGCCAAATATGTCGTTACCGGGCTTCCATTTCTGTCCCAATATAAAATTAAAGAAACCGATTTTGGCCATAGCGGGCACGCCTTTTGAAAACAGGAATATACAGATAAGCGCCACCGCGGCAATGGAGGTACAGGCGGCCAGCAGGAATACCAGCTTCATGACCTGCTCTTTAAGCTTCACAAAATTCTCCCTCTCTCTTAAAGGATAAGCATCTGAAAATGCCGCCTAATCAACTTGGTTTTACCGGGTGCAGTGCGGCTGCACACTATGTCGGCCGTTGCCGGCACAGGCAAAAACGCGGCGTTGTCGATATTGATATTAAACCAACAGAAAGGCAAGACGCCCTGACAGCCTGTTCTGTTTTCCGTTGACATGACTATATTCAGATTATTTCTTTGCTGTTTGGCGCAAAGTCAGTGCGAATGCGCCGCAAGACGCGGGTATTCTCCGCGTCTTTAACGGCTGCACGATTGATTGGAGGTATTTGTCAGGCGACCTCGTTCCACTTGGTGGCTTCGCCGGTGTAGATAGCCAGTACCTGATCGGCCGTCAGACCTTTGAGCGTGTTTTCGTTATTGACAATTACCGCAATGCCGTCGATGGCGATAACGGTGGGGGTTACGCCCTTTTCAAGCTCGCTGTCCTTAATCTCGCGCGAGGCCATACCAATGTCGCAGATTCCGTCGATAGCCGAGTTGACGCCGGTGGTGGAGTCGCTCTGCTGCACCTCAACGGTGGCGTTGGGGTTAACGGAGGCATAGGCTTCTTTGAGCTTTTCCATAACCGGCGTCACCGAGGAGGACCCTGCAACGACAACCTTGCCCGAAGCCTTTTTGCTGGTGTAGCCGCCGGCGGCTTCCACACTGATGTAGCCGTTCTTTTCAACAATCGCCTGACCGTCGGCGCTCAGGATAAAGTCGATAAAGTCTTTTGAGACTTCGCTGACGTCGCCCTTGGTCACAATGTTGAAGGGGCGGGCCACCTTGTAGGAGCCGGCCTTAATATTGTCCGGAGTTGCGTCAGCGCCGTCTATTTTCAGTGCCTTAACGGTGTTGTTAAGTGAACCGAGCGAGATATAGCCAATGGCGTAGGGATTACCGGCCACGCTGGTCATCATAACTGAGGTGCTGTTGGTGATGGACGCTTCTTCGGTGGTGTTGTCAATTTTTTTACCCTCAGCATTTTTTTGCTCGATGCCGATCAGCTCAATAAAAGCGCCGCGGGTACCGGAGCCTTCCTCGCGGGAGATAACAGCTATGTTTTTTGCGGTATCAAAGCTGGGGGCGGCGGCGGACGGCGCAGTCGAAGAAGGGGCGGCGGAAGACGCGGGCGCCGCCGGCGCGCTGGAAGATGAAGCGCCGCAGCCCGCCAATGCGGTCAACGCCATAGCCGAAATTAAAGCGGCAGATACCAATTTTTTCATTCTAAACAAACTCCTTTATTCATGCGTTTTGTTTTTCGTCTTTTTGGATTGTCTTTATATTAAAAAATCAACGTAAAGTCTAAAAGCAGCTTTAGGTTAAATCCATGTAAAGTGCAAAAATTGTGTTATATTCTTCCACAAAATTCATCAGTCAGGCTTTTTATTCGTATTAAACGCGTCCGAAAGCCGCGCTAAAGCACCGCGCCGCCCGGGCTGCATTATAAAAATTTGTAGGATTAACGCTGCCATACCCAAGGTCAAAAGGCAAAGCGCGCGCCTTGGCTCCCGCTATCCGGGTTTGCCCTGACGGTCTCTTAAATAGTGTTGCCATTTTGTTCCCACTTAATAAGTCCCGTATAGTTGACCGCACGGCGGCAAGCTTCTATAATAGATATATTAAATTTAACGGGGTGTCTTTATGCAGCTTGATGTTTCTGTCATTCTCGTCGAGGCGGCAAAATTCTGCACGCTGCTCTTTATCGGTTTTGCGGCTGTTAAATCGCGCATTTTCAGCCACGAGAGCCTCGGAACGCTGTCCGCTTTTGCGCTGAAAATCTCCCTGCCGGCACTGATCGTCACGTCGCTGCCCGCCGCGACCACGCGCGCCATGCTGCTTCAGGCGCTGCCGTTGCTGGCGGTGCTGCCGTTCTGGTACGCCCTTTTGGCGGTCGGCGGTGTGCTGACCGCCAAGCTATGCAAAATGCCGCCGAATACCGCAAGGGTACATATTGTACAATACCTGATGGGTAATATCGGCGTGATGGGCATGATTTTAATTCTTGCAACGCTTGGAGACGGTGCAGCCATCTACATGGCTTCGATTTATTTTGTGGATCAGTGTATGATGTGGACCGTTTGCGAAAACCTCTCCTACCCTGTTGAAGCACGGCGGACGCTGAGCCCCGCCTCGCTGAAAAAGGTGCTGACCATTCCGACGATGATTGCATTTTTTATTGCAATTGCGATGATTGCGCTTGATTGGCACCCTGACAACCTGATGATGGATGTATTGACTGAGTTGGGGCGCACGTCCAAATCTATCGCGATGATTTTTATCGGTGGCACGCTGGCTACGCTCAACTTAAAGCGGCTGCCATTTCTCAACGGTATTTTGTACATTGTGGGGCTTAAAATGCTGCTGCTGCCGCTGTTTGTCTTTTGGGTGACAGGGCTTTTCGGAGACTTTTTAGACCCGATGGCGCGCATGGTTCTGACGCTTTCCACCGCGCTGCCCTGCCTGTTTGCCATGTCTATTCTTGCGCGTAATAACGGCACCGACTACGAATATGCCACCATGTCCGTCTTTGTCACCACCATGGCCAGTATGATTACCATTCCGCTGGTATCCTGGCTGGTTAATTTGATGATATAATGCGTTGTCCTAAAAACGTATTGCTGTGGATAAATTCTAAAACGGGAGGGTTAAAATGAATTACAGCGTTATTTTTCACGTAGATGAAATGACAAAG
>JAEWYJ010000286.1 GCA_023395695.1 Bacillota bacterium
TAATTAATGCCAGCGCCAATATAGTCAGCGGCTGGTGCAGCAAATACACCATAAGACTTCTGCGGCCCAACAGGCTCAGAACGGGCAGGTCAAGGCGCAACACGGCTTTCACGCGGCTGTTTTCCCCCAGGCAACGCCATAAAAAGTGGCCGAAGGCGAACAAAAAAAACCACGGTACCAGCGCGAAATAATCGCTGGAATAAAACTCTGCCGATGGCAAGCCCAGAATGAACCCGCCGGGCAGCGTATACAAAAAGCCTGGTAACCGCGCCATATTGAACCCTTCAAAGCCCAGACCCCCCCGGCCAACGTTGCGGGTAACAAAAAACAGCACTGCGCAGCCGCCTGCGGCGAGGCGCGGATTGACATTTTGAAGCGCGCGGCTCACCGGTATCATCAGCAGAGCGGCAGCGCCCAAAAAGCTGAGTATCCCCATGACGATCAGCTGCGACGGCATAAACAGGGCGGTAACAAGCGTGACGGCCAGTCCGCAGGCCGAAACCAGCAGCCCCCTCTTCAGCGGACTTCGTCCGAAGTGCCAACTGACGCCCGAAAGCAGAATAAAGCCCCAGCAGATTGACTGCTGCCAAAGGTAGCCCGGCGTGTCAAAATACCACGGCAGCCGCACGCCGTACAGGGCCACCAAATCATAGGTGGCATGATAAGCAATCATACTCAGCAGTGAAAAACCGCGCAGCGCATCAAGCAGCGCATATCTGGCAGAGCTTTTCATAAGTATTCCTCCAACGGCAGAATTTCAAGGGATATTTTGTCCGGACATTACCGGCCTGCGGCACGATGCAGCAGCCGGCCCAAACGGACGACGGCATACTCCTGCCCCCGCGTCGGCGCCCTGCCGGCTGTTGTCACAACCGGATTAAAAAGAAAAAAGAAGCGCTCAGAGCGCCCCTTTTTTACGCCGCCACTCTTTGCTATTCATTATAGCGCGTTCGGGCAAAGAAATACAGAGGGGCTACAGCTTTTGCGCCGCTGCCAGAATAAGCGCAGCCGCGCCCTCAATGCCAAACCGGCTACTGTTAACGGCAAGGTCGTAATTTTTGGCCTCGCCCAGCACCTCGCCGGTGTGGTGCGCGTAGTAGTTGGCGCGGTCGCGGTCGCGGCGCTGCATCTCATGCTCTGCAGCGTCCGGGTGGATGCCGTACTCGGTTGTGCAGCGTTTAATTTTATCCCCCGGCGCACCGCTGATAAAAACCGAAAGACACCCGGGCATATCGCGCAAAACATAGTTGGCGCAGCGCCCCACAATGACACAGCCTCCCTGCAGTGCCAGCTCGCGGATCACCTTGCTCTGCGCCGCAAACAGCGTATCGCGGTTGGTGATGGCTTTGCCACCGCTAAGCCACGGGGGTGCGCTGCCGGTAATGGCCATCTGAAAAAGCATGCTTTTGGTGACGCGCTGGTCGTTTTCGATGACAAAATCCAGCGGATAGCCACTTTTCTGCGCCACCAGGTCGATCAGCGTTCTGTCATAGAACGGGATATCCAGCGTTTTGGCAAGCTTTTCTCCTATTTGTCTGCCACCGCTGCCAAATTCGCGGCTGATGGTAAAAACCGGTTGTTTCATTACGTTTCTCCCCTTCTTAAAATGAATTATCTCCGGTTAGGAAGCGCCACGGTAAAGCAGGCGCCCTCCCCTGTGTCGCTCTCGACCGAGACAGCGCCGTGGCAAAGCGTGACAATGCGCTTAACCAGCGCCAGCCCCAGGCCGTTGCCTTCGGCGGCACGGGTACGGTCGCCCTGATAAAACTTTTCAAAAATATGGGGCTGCGCCTCCGGCGCAATGCCCACGCCCGTGTCGGACACTGCGACCGCCACCTGACCGGCCCGCTCGGTAAGCCGTACCGAAACGGTGCCGTAGGGCGGCGTAAACTTGATGGCGTTACCCAAAAGATTCAGCCAAACCTGCAAAAGCAGCTCCTCATTGCCGTAAAACAACACCGGCATCAGCTCAAGGTCCAGCTCAATGTGCTTTTGAGACCACTGCCCCTCGAGCAGCAGCAGCGCCTGACGCAGCTGCTCGTCGAGCGAAAAGCGCGTCTTGCCGGGAATAATCTCCTGATTCTCAAGCTTTGACAGCCTGAGAATATTGCTGGTAAGCATTGAGAGCTTCTGGGTGCTTTGAATAATCAGCCGGGTATATTCTTCGCAGTCGGCGTCGGTCAGGCTGCCGTTTTGCAGCAGCGCGGCATAGCCCTCTATGGCGGCAATCGGTGTTTTAAACTCGTGCGAGACATTGACGACAAAATCGTTTCTCAGCGTCTCAATACCACTGAGCTCCTGTGCCATCACATTAAAATTACGCTGCATTTCGCGTATTTCAGGCAGGCCCTTGTCCTCGGCGCTGCGCACGTCAAAATTGCCGCGGGCAATCTCCTTGAGCGCCGCGCTCAGACGGTTTATGGGCTGGGTAACCTTATGCCCAACCAGCGCCGACACAGCCGTCCCTACGACAACGGCCGTGAACAGAAAGTTAACCAACGGTACAAACGGGCTGCGCCTTGACATCGAAATCCAGCCGTGTCGGTCAAGCATAATGAAAATTCCGGTTGCAACAAAGGCTGAAAAGCTCATGATTAAAAACACCGAAATAACAAAACTGCCCCACAGCGTAATATTTTGTTTAGCTTTCATGGCATTTTTCCGCCTTATAGCCCAGTCCGCGCACTGTTATAATTTCAAAGCCGCCGTTGTCCCTGAACCGGTCGCGCAGCCGGTTGATATGCACATCCACCGTGCGGGCGTCGGTCGAAGAATCCATGCCCCATATTTCATCCATGAGCTGCTGGCGGGTGAAGATTTTACCGGCATAGGACAGCAGCTTATAAAGCAGATAAAACTCCTTCTGTGGCAGCAGCTCGTTTAGTCCGTTGCCGCTGACGGTCAGCGCGTCGTAATCCAGCGTAACCTCGCCGCAGACAATTTTGCGCTCGCTGATAATTTTTGCGCGTCGCAGCAGCGCGCTGATGCGCAGCAGCATCTCGTTAACATCCACCGGCTTGACCATGTAGTCGTCGGTACCGGCCAAAAAGCCGCGTTGCTTGTCAAAGAAGGTTTCGCATGCCGTTACCATCAACACCGGCAGCGTGTACCCGGCGTCGCGCAGCGACTTGGTCAGCTCGCAGCCGTCCATGTTGGGCATAAGAATGTCACAGATCATTAAATCGACATACTCGCGCTCTAAAACCGCCAGCGCCTGTCCGCCATCCTGTGCGCCGGTGACATGGTAACCGTTTTTAATCAATACCGTGCATAAAAGCTGACGCAGCTTCGGCTCGTCTTCCACGACCAAAACATGAAACATTCGCCCCACCCCCACCATAATAC
>JAEWYJ010000307.1 GCA_023395695.1 Bacillota bacterium
GGATAATACTAGCACGGTTACAAGACGTTTGCAACAAAAACCGTATCTTTTGAGACTGCTTTTGCTGTATCTAAATCTTTCTTATAGTATTTGCGTTGTTGTGCTGTCTATTTATCTGCATTTTTGAATTCTGCATCCCGCTGCTTACAGTTGAGCAGTTTGGCGCGACGTGGTAGCTTATAACGGCTGTTTTATAGTAATTGCCTATATATAGCCGACCAACTTCAAAACCGGCCTATCTTGACAGTCTGTTTTTCGCGTTGCTGCGTTGTCTTTCTTGCTGGACGCCAGACTAGATGCGGCGTCTGACTTGCAACGCAAAAAAGATGCATGCCAACGCTGGACCGCTTTTAAAATCAATCGGCCATATTGCCCGGCTGAAAATCCTATATAAAAAGTTGAAATGCAGCGCAAAGGCTTTTATGCAAGCAGAGCGGGAGGGAACCAAATCGGTTCCCTCCCGCTCTGCTTGCGCATATCGAAAGCCGGAGGAAGAGAGGCCGGCTTCCGGGGACGGTTATAGAGTCTGAGGTTCTTTTTTACGCTCCGTCATCGTCTCCTTGATGATTTCGGTGCAGCGAACCTGATTGAAAATGCCGCAGTAGCAGAAGTTTGCCATTTTAATGGAGGCATCCTCGGGGCTGATGCGGCCCTTTTCCACCTGATCCATCATGTACTGAACATATTTGGGCGGAATCATGTGATGCCCGCACATGGTTGTAACCGAAAGGGTGGTTGGGTCGGGCAGGTGTTCAACCTTACCCCAGACACCCAGGGAATAGTTGATGGAATGCACCTTCACCCCAGCCTCTTTACAGGCGGGCAGCACCTCGGAGAGCACGCCGGTTATGACGACCGACATACCCAGCTCCTTGGCCTTAATGCGCTTTAAAAATTCCACCACCTGATCGCGGCGGGTAAAAACACCGCGCAAACGCGATTTATCCGAGAGATTGTCTTCAATTTCCTTGACTGAGAAACGGGTGCGGGGACCGGTTTTAACGTCGCCCCAGTTTTCCGAGCCGAGCGCCTCGGCTACGGCAATGAATTCAAGTGCCTTAGGGGTGATATTTTTGTCGTTAACATTTTTGGTCTGGTACATAAACCAGTTAAAGTCCCTCTTTTGCGATTCGATATTGCCCGAACGATGCAGCGAATGGGTCATGGGTAAAATCTCCTTTCAGATTAATCTAACGACAGCGGGCGGCCGAGACCGACGTTGACCTTGCCGCGGAAGGGCTGGTCGACGCCCAGCTCCTCAAGGCAGTCAAATGCGTTTGTGTTGCCATCTTCGTCGGTGCGGACAATAATGCCCAGCGAAAATACAGTGTCAATCTCATGAGAAACCTTTTTAAGCGCCAACATAACGTCGGGATAAAGCTTCTCAGGGCAGACGCCCTCCACAATAACCGACAGCAAATGATAGCCCAGGCAGCCCTCCTCCATTTTGCCGGTGGAGAGGTCGGTCATTAATGCAGCCAGCGGTGTGTGATCGGCCGGCAGCAGCTCGACGCCGGCAGCGGCAATGGCCATGGCCACTTTTTCGGCATCGCGCAGATAAACGCCCATGCCGGGGCGGCCCATGTCAATGCAGATACCCACCTGGCCCTTTTTGACGCGGCCTGAAACATCGTTGGTTTTTACTTCTTCGGTGCCGCGGCCCGTTACGCCGGTGACACCGTGGTTCTCAACAGGGTCGCTGATAACATGCTGGAATTGCTTGTAAAAGCTGTCGAGCTCGGGCGGCATAATGGCATTTTTGGGGCAGACCTTCTGGCGCAGGCAGACATAGCATTCAACGCAGGCGTCCTGGTCGATGTAGCATTTGCGCAGCTCGGGGTTGTAGTGGATGGCGTCGTCGGTGCAGTTCTTTTGACATTGCTTGCAGCCGACGCACAGGTCTTGATTGATAATGGACATAGTGCGGGTCCTCCTGTTTCAATATTAGTATGATATCATACATCTTTAGGGCGGCAAGTACATGCTTGCCGGACAATAGGGCTTATGCTTTGACGGGCATAGCCTTTTTGATGAGTTTTTTAATGACCGGCATCAGCATGGCGCCAAGCGCAATCAGCATCAGCACGCATGAGATTGGCCGGGCAAAGAAGATGACCGGGCTGCCCTGAGACATAATCATCGACTGGCGCAGGGAGTTTTCCATCAGCTTTCCGAGTACCAGAGCCAGTACCATTGGTACGGCGGGGATTTTAATCTTTTTCAAAAAATAGCCCAGCACGCCAAAGAACAGGGTCAAATAAACGGTGAACATGCTACCCTCAAGGCTGTAGGCGCCGATGAGAATAAAGGCCATAACAATAGAGTTAAGAATGCCGCGCGGTACCTGAAGCGCCCGGACAAACAGCGGCACAAACACCAGAACCATTGTAATCAGTATGATGTTGCCGACGTACATGCTGGCGATAAGGCCCCAGACAAAGTCGGGGTTGTTCTCAAACAGCAGCGGGCCGGGACGCATGCCGAACATCATCAGTGCGCCCATCATGACGGCGGTGCTGGCGGAGCCGGGTACGCCCAGCGTCAGCAGCGGCACAAACGCGCCTACCGAGGCGGCGTTGTTGGCGCATTCGGGCGCGGCCACGCCTTCAATGACGCCTGTTCCGAATTCTTCGGAGTGCTTGGAAAGCTTTTTGGCCATGCCATAGGACATAAACGACGCAATGGTGGCGCCGGCGCCCGGCAGCATGCCGATAAAAAAGCCCATCAGCGTGCCCAAAGGAATAATCAACTTGCAGCGGGCCCAGTCGGCGAGTGTCGGAAAGAGCTTGCTAAAGCGGAGATCAACTGTTTTTAAGCCGTCGCGGGTATCGGCCTCTTCGCTTGAGAGCACAATTTCTGTGATGCCGAACAGCCCCATCGCCACCGGAACAAAATCGACGCCGCCCATAAGATGCAGGCTGCCAAAGGTAAACCGCGGCATACCGGTGACCAGATCCAGCCCCACCATTGAAAGAATCAGGCCCAGAACAGCCGAGAGAAAGCCCTTGACCGGGTCGTCTCCGGTCATGCTGGCCAGTGCCGAAAGCCCCATGACCATCAGCGCAAAATACTCCGGCGCACCGAAAGACAGGGCAAAATCGGCCATGACCGGCGCAAGAAAGGTGAAAATGATGACCGAGATGGTGCCGCCGATAAACGAGGCAAACGCCGCCATACCCATTGCGGGGCCGGCCCGCCCCTTAAGGTTGAGGGGATAGCCGTCCAGCGCGGTCATAACCGCGGCAGAATCGCCCGGCGTATTGATGAGTATGGAGGTGATGGAGCCGCCGTACATGGCGCCGTAATAAATACCGGCTAGCATGATGATACCGGCGACAGGCTCCATGCCAAAGGTAATGGGCAGCAAAACCGCCAGTCCGGCCGACGGGCCGAGACCCGGCAGGGCGCCGATCAGCGTTCCGCTGACCACGCCGATAAGACAGTAAAGGACATTCAGCGGCAGCAGCGCCACCTGAAAGCCCGACATCAGACTTTGTAAAGTTTCCATTGTTCTTCCTCCTGCTAGATGCCAAGAAAGCCGACCGGAAGCATTACGTCAAGACCCACCTTGAAAATAAGGTATAAAACGGCGGGTAAAATGACGCCGACCAGCGCGGTAACTTTAACGTTCTTCTTTTCGGCCAGCATGGTGGTCAAAAAGGCGCCCATGAGGCCCATAGCAATGACAAACCCCGTCCATTGGCTTAGAATGCTGGCAACAAGGGCGCTGCCCGCAACAATTCCGAGCTGCATCAGGCCATGCAGGCTAATGACAGGCTTTTCTGTGGCGGGTACGCTTTGCCGAAGGGCGTTGACGACCAGAACGGCGGACAGCAGCAACAGCACAATGCCTGCAATAAACGAGACAAAGCCGGGGCCGGGCGCGCTGTCGGCGCCGGTGGTCCAAAGCTCCATGCCCCAGGCTGTCGCCAAAACATAAACCGAAAGCAGAATCAGAGATGTGCCTGTTATGATATCTGCCTTTTTCATAATTATGACCATGCCTTTCTGCTGCGTTGCGGACACCGGCGGGCTGAGACAACCCGTTGCGCTTCCGACGCAGCTCTCTGAAATTTGATAGAAGGCGCTTAAGAAGGGGCACAATTCGCAGCGCTCGGGACGGAAAGCGTGCTTTCCAACCGCGCTGCGGTGTGCAAAACCGCTTTAAGCAACGGGCGGGGGCCAAGGCCGGCCGGCGCTGCGCTAAATCGACCAAGCGCTTGAACGCGTCTGCGGGCGCCCGGCCGCCGCCTGTTTTTCAGCTGCTTATCTGATAGCGATACCATGCGGCCATTTTGCCGCATTTGTTAGTCCAGCCTGTGCTTGAGAATGCCCATCTGCTCAAATACTTCGGTGTAGGTGGCGGTTACCTCCTCAAAGGCCTTGAGGTATTCGTCAGCGGTGAGATAGCGCGGAATAATCATGTTGGTCTCGAGATAATCCTTTTGGAATGCCTCGGTATCGTAAACCTTTTTAAGCAGCGCCTCCCAATAGGCCACCGCCTCGTCGGGCGCATCCTTGGGCAGTAAAAAGCCGCGAATCTGCGAGAGCTTGATATCCAGCCCCTGCTCCACAAAGGTGGGCACGTCGGGGAAGGCGGAAATTCTCTCGCCGCTGGCAACGGTCAGCAGCTTAATTTTGCCGGCCTCCATCTGGGCAAGCGCCTCGCTGGGGTTTGCAAAAACCAGATCGACATGTCCGCCGAGCAGTGCGGTCAGCGCCTCGCCGCCGCCGTCATAGGGCACATAGCTGAACTGTACGCCGGCACGGTCCTGCAGCATATAGTAGGCGATGGCGTCGAGCGCGGTGCCGCCCGTTCCGCCCACCGTCAGGCTGCTGGGCGCGGCTTTAATATCGTCGAGAATAGCTTGCAGGTTCTCGTACTTGGAGCCGGCCTTGACAAACAGGCCAACCGTGTCGTCGGCCAGCGCGCCTACGGGGCGGAAATCCTTATAAGAAACCGGCGATTGCGCAATAAGAGCTGAGGCGTAAAAGCTGGAGCCCACAGCGGCGATATAATAGGGATCTCCCTTATGTTCGGCGGCGTAAGCATAGCCGATAGCGCCGCTTCCGCCCGTTTTATTGACTACGTTGATGGTTTGATCCACCATCTTCTCATCCATGATAACTTTTACCACGGTACGGGCAAAAATATCGCTGCCGCCGCCGGCCGAGAAGGGCACAACCATTTCAATGGTCTTAGTCGGGTAGGTTGCGGCGGGGGCTGCGGTAGCCGAGGGCGCGCCGGGAGTGGCGGAGGCGCTTGCAGCAGTAGCCGCAGGCGCCTGCTGACATCCCACCAGAAACAGGAACAGTACCGACAGGAAAAGAGCAATCCACTTTTTAGTCACTTTTAAAACCTCCATTTGTATTTGGTCGTCAATCGGCCCGAATTCATTGTCTCTCAGCTTCATAAATTGCACAAATCAAAATCAACCTTCAATATTTGCCGTACCCATTCCTGCACTGGCGCAGACTATGCAACGCCGCTTGCACTACTTTCACTATGTTTTGGCTATGGAAAGCCCAAGTTCTAAAGGTTACCTCATCATTAGGTCGT
>JAEWYJ010000335.1 GCA_023395695.1 Bacillota bacterium
GACGCATTGGCATAAGGCGGGCCGTCATGAAAAATAAAGGACGGCTTGTCCTTATTATGCTCAATCATTTTGTAGTAAAGCCCCTTTGCGTCCCACTCCTTGATCATCTCAGGTTCCTTTTGGGGAAGCGAGGCACGCATTGAAAAATCTGTCTTTGGCAGATTCATCGTGCTGTTGTAATCATTAGCCATTGGGTTCTCTCTCCTTAAATCAGCTTATACTGTTCCCTTTAAAACGCAAGCCAAGCCTTGCGGAAGATTTTTTCGGCCGACCCGGAACACCGGCGGCCGCGCTTGATCTTCTGCGACTCAAAATCCACCGTCAAAGAGTCTTGCGTTTTATCACAAGCAGTCTTTATTTTTTAAACTTGGGCTGGCTGTTGTTGCGCTTTATCTTAAAGGCCTCGCCAAATCTCATATCGCCGAATTTTGAATTTTCGGACATCATATAAGGCGAAGCGTCATCGTCGTCATATGCGTCGGCATCGGCATCAATGTCGGCTTCTTCCTCTTCAAGTGCTGCGTCAAAGCCGGCAAGCTCCTCGTCTTCCACTTCCCCGGCAGGCGGTGTTATCGGGGTAGCAGCCTCGGGCTCCGGCTGGGGTACGGGCTTTTCGTAATCGACGTAGGATTCGGGCTGTGCGGGCGCTGCCGCTGCCTGAGAACCGTTGCCGGTCGCCTCGGATTCGCCGGGCTCATCATCCTGTCCCGGCAGTGCGCTAATCAGTTCAAGATGCCGCTTATACATATCCAGCAGACGGTTTTTAAAGCTGGCGACCTCCCGTTGGGTACGCAGCAAATTTTCCTGCTCACGCTCAATCTGCCGTTTGGCATGATTAGTCATCGCCTCAGCCTTAATGGTGGCATCGCGCAGAATAATTTCCGCCTTGGTCTTCGACTCGCGAATAACGCTGTCGCCAAGCTTTTGCGAGCCGAGTATGGCCGTGCGCAGGCTCTCCTCATCCTCGCGATATTCATGGAGCTTGTCGGCCAAAACCTCAAGCTTTTTCTCCAAATCTGAATTTATTTCAAGCAGCTCGGACATAGACTTTGCCGCCTGTTCTAAAAAGGCGTTGACATCATCCATTCTGTAACCAAATCCGAAGGTTTTGTCAAAAGTTTTTTCGGCGATTTCTTTTGGCGTGAGCATGCGTTATCCCCCTTAAATATATTTCAGGTACGTAATATGAAGCCTTGCTTTTTTTGTGGGACTGCCAATAGCTGCAATAACAAACTTGCCAAAGCCGCGGATAGAAAGCTTGTCTCCTTCCGCCACTTCTTTAGAAGCCGACTCCTGCATCTGCGCGTTTTTTTGCACGCAGCCCTGCGCTATAAGCCGGGCGCTGTCCGACCTGCTGCCGCCTGTAATCATAGCCACAACGGCGTCAAGCCGCATTGTGCTGACCACGCCGGTGCAAGGCTCGGTTTTAAAAGCGGGCGGCAGGCTTTCGGGTCTGCCGAGCCTGCATTCAACCCCAACATTGCCGATCTTACGCAGCTCGGACAGCGCGAGCTTTGCCGCGGCATCAAGCAAAAACACAACGGCGAGGCAGTCTCCGACCAAAATGTCGCCGACTGCCTCACGTTTAACCCTCAAAGCCATCAACGACCCCAGCACGTCCCGATGTGAGACGGCATATCCCTTTGGGAATAGGATGGTCAAAGCTGTAAAAGGATAATCGGTTTCATCAAGAGAAATACGATTGGCAACCTCTTGCGCAACGGCACAAAACACGCGCCGTTGTGCGTCCTCAAAGCCGCCCTCGAAGAAACGGTGACTTTGAGGACTCAGCAGTCCGTATTGCACGGCCAACGCCTGCTCATGCTCGTTTAAAAAGGCGGAAAAACAGGGCTTGCCCCGTCTGTCGGCCAGAACGCACAGATCAGCCAGCTTTGACAGCAGCAACCGGTCAGCTTCTTCACTGACCGAATCAAAACGCCGGTTCATTTAAAAGTAAACACCGCTGTTTTCCAGCTCATCCAGCAAATCGCCCACAAAGTCGACGTTATAGGGCGTGATGATAAAGGTGCTGTTTGCCACCCGCTTAATCTGTCCCTGATTAGCATAGGCCACGCCGCTTAAAAAGTCGACAAGACGGCGGGAAACGTCCTTATTGGTTGACTCAAGATTAAGCACGACGGTGCGCTTGTCGTTGAGATGGTCGGCAATAGAAGAAGCGTCATCAAAGCGCTCCGGCTTGACCAGCACCACCGAAAGCTGAGTGGTGGCGGCAATGTTAACCACCTTATTGGAACGCTTTACCATCTCAGGTTCCCCTGCATAAGGGTTATCGGCCACAGGGGGCTCTTTTGCCGCGCGCTTGTGCGACACAAACTCCTGTTCGCCTTCTTTTTCATAGTCATAATCCTCTTCATAATCGTCATCGTCGGGCATCCCCATAAAACTGCGGAATTTATCCATCATACCCATTATAAATATCCCTCACAGTCTCTCTCCAAAAAGTTCTCTGCCTATTCGGACAATATTGCTGCCATGCTTGATTGCAAGCAAAAAATCACCAGACATCCCCATAGACAGAATATCCATACAGACATTATCCATTTTTTTTGCCTTGATGTCAATAAAATGACGGTACATCTGCGCAAAATATCGTTCTTTTGTCAGGGCGTCTGTTACATTTGGCGGAATACACATCAGACCCATGATTTTTATGTGGGAAAGACCGGCTATTTGCGCCAGCAGCTCGGGCAGCTGTGGCGGTGCCACGCCGGACTTGGCCGCTTCTTCCCCAATGTTAACCTCGATGAGTATTGGCATAACAAGCCCGACCCCTCCGGCGCAGTGGTCTATTTTTTCAGCCAGCGTGAGCCTGTCCACCGACTGTATCAGCGAAACACGGTCAATAATGGACTTAACCTTATTGGTTTGCAGGTGCCCGATAAAGTGGATTTCACAGCTGTTCTTGTGGTAGTCGTCGTATTTTGCCAAAAGCTCCTGTGCGCGGTTTTCGCCCAGCAGTGTAATACCGGCGGCAATGGCCTCGTTTACGCGCTGCGCACTGTTGGTTTTGGTTACCGCCATCAGCCGGATATCCGCCGGATTGCGCTGCGCCTGCTGCGCCGCCCATGCAATGCGCTCGGTCAACGCTCTGGCGTTTTCTCCAATATCAGACGATCTTGCCGTCATAGATATCCGTCCCCTTTACAATCACTTCGTCGAACTGATTTATCGGTTTGTAACCGGTGTCCTCTTCCTTCTTCGGCGGGCTGGTACACAACACAAAATTTTCGCCGGTATAGATGCGCTGTATCGGCTTAAAGGTAATCAGATTACCGTTTTTGACATAAACGCCCTCGGTTTGTTCCTCGTAACGCAGCGCCTGCTTGCTGATGCGCAACCCGGTGTACGATTTGAAGCTGACATCGACGTCGACCTGACGCAGATTGATAAGAATGGCGTTGATATAATTCGTTCTGAGAATAATGACGGCGTCTCCGCTGTCATCGGGGATAACGCGATAAATCGAAGCCGGAATATTATTGCATCTCTGGACATTAAAATCCAGTACGCCCATTGTACCCGTGACAAAACGCTTTTTGTCGTTTTTGTCGACGACCAGTGCCAGATACCAGTCATGCCCCTGCTGCACCTTGCCTATGGCGCTGGTGGACTCGGTTTTCATAGTGCCGTTGATGGCACGCCGGTAATCGTCGATAGAAAGCGACTCAAACTGGGTAGTCAGGCGCGTTTCATATCCGTCGGTTGTCGAGCAGAAATAGCCGCCAGTATCGATCGGAACACTTTGAATCGACTGTGAAGCAACGGAGGCCAGCCGGCCTCTCTCATTTTGGAGATAGGCTATTCGTTGGGAATAATCAGAATCCCGCCCGGTGGATACGCGATATTTACCCAGTGACAGCTGCAGGCGGTTGCGCACGTCGTTGATATCCGCAAGGTCCCGCACGGTCACGGCGTCGACAATATCACCTACCGTATCGTTAACCTGAGCGCGCAGGGTATCGGCCCCAAAAAGCTGTGCGGAGGTGCGCTGCGCCTCGCCAAGCAAGGCAATTTCGCGCTCAAGCTGCTCCATCTGCATCTGGCTGCGCAGCTGATCCTCATCCGCGTATACCTTGGCAATAACCGAGCCCGAGATGACCACCGCTCCGTCAGGCTTGACATAGCTAAGCACACCGGAGGCATTCGGCTGTTGCGCCAGCAGCTGCTCGTTACGGATGATAACAGCCTTAGCCCTGTAATAGTCCGAAACGGTATAAGCAAAAGCCGTTTCGGTCTGATAGGGTGAATAAAAATAACGAACGCCGGTGTAAATACTGTAGGAGGCGACAAACAATATCATCACCGTCGAAAGCAGCACACCGGTCAGCCGTCCGTTCATTTATACCACCACCTTGTTCCAAAAATTATAGCGGCATCAGCTTGTTTGAAATAATGCCGGAAGCCTTGTCGAGCAGCGCCTGATAGCTGTCAAATTCGTCGTGATACAGCCACGTAATATCTGCATTGCGTTTAAACCACGTCAGCTGGCGGTTAGCGTAGCGCCGGGTCTCGCGCTTGAGATCCTCGGTGCATTGCGCACATGTTTTGGCGCCGTTCAGGTAGTCCAAAAATTCCTTGCAGCCGATGGCCTGCGCCGCCGTTTTGGGGTCATGCGCCCGGTAAAACGCCTGCACCTCATCAAGCAGGCCCTGCTCAAGCATGGCGTCGACGCGGCAATTGATGCGGTCATACAAAAGCATCCGATCAGAAAAATTCAGGCCCAGCATCACCGGCGCATAGTCAGAGGGCTTTTCTCGGGAGCTTTTAAGCTGCTCGCTCATCGTTATGCCGGTGGTGCGGTAAAGTTCAAGCGCCCGCAGCACCCGGCCCAGATTATTCGGATGCAGAGCTGCGGCATAGTCAGGGTCAATTTCGGCAAGCGCTGCATGCATGGCCGTGTTGCCAAGCTGCGCGGCCTGTGCATAAAGCTCCGCGCGAAGCTCCGGCACGCTCTGCTCCTGAGAAAACCGTATACCGCCCAAAAGGCTGTCCACATACAGTCCCGTCCCCCCTACCAGCACCGGCAGCTTGCCCCGGGCGGTAATATCTGCGATGACGGCTTTGGCGTCTGCAACATACCGGGCAACACTGTAGCGCTCTTCAGGCGGCAAAAAGTCAACCAGGTGGTGCGGCACCCCCTGCATTTCCGCCGCCGTCGGCTTGGCGGTGGCAATGGACATACCCTGATAGATCTGCATAGAGT
>JAEWYJ010000343.1 GCA_023395695.1 Bacillota bacterium
GAACATGTCCTCCTCAAACTTGGGCAGCTGACCGGTGCCGGTCATAGAAGCGCGGTTTGCAATAAAGGGCGGCTGAATCTCCGTGTAGCCGTTGGCGGTGTGAGTGTTGAGAAAGTAATTGATGATGGCGCGTTCCAGACGTGCGCCAAGGTCGCGGTAAAAATGAAAGCGCTTGCCGGTCACCTTTGCGGCCCGTTCAGGGTCAAGAATACCCAAATCGGCGCCGATGTCCCAATGGGCCTTCGGCTCAAACGGAAAGTCGACAGGGGTGCCCCAGCGCCGAACCTCAACATTCTCGCTGTCATCCTTGCCCACCGGTACGCTTTCGTGCGGCATGTTCGGAATAGAGAGCGCCAGGTCGCGCTGCTTGCCCTCCAGCGCCGAAAGCTGCTGGTCCAGTTCGCCAACCTTACCGGCAATTTCCTTCATCTCAGCCATGACGGCCGAAATGTCGCCGCCTGCCTTTTTAATGGCGGGAATCTCGCGGCTGGCCTGATTCTGCCGCGCCTTGAGCGTCTCGGCCTGTGCGGTAATGGCGCGGCGTTCGGTGTCAATCTCAAGAATTTCGTCGACGACGGCGTCAAGATTCTTATTGCGGTTGCGGCAGGCCTGCTTTACCTGCTCGGGGTTTTGTCTGATTGTTTTCATATCCAGCATGATGCTTCACCCATCCGTTTCTTTTACTGACTTTTTAAAAATAATCCGCGGTTTTCATACCGTTATTTTCCCAGCTTTTTGCCCAGCTCGCGCAGCTCCTCGTCGGAGTAAAACTCCAGCACCAGTTCACCCTTGCCCTTACCCTTGGGTACAACCCGCACCCGGCGGGACAGCGTGTCCTTAAGCGCCAGCTCCATCTCGCGGTAAAATGACGGCGAAGGCGGGGCTGTCCGGGGCGCCGGCTGCACCTTTTGCAGCTGCTTGACCAGTTGCTCGGTCTGGCGTACCGACAGTGCCTGCGAAACAACACGGTTGGCCGCCTCCAACGCATCTCTGCCGCCAAGCGGCAGCAGCGCGCGCGCATGCCCTGCCGAAAGGTTGCCCTTTTCCAGCATGGATAATACTTCCTTGGGTAAACTCAGCAGGCGTAGCGCGTTGGCGACGGCCGACCGAGATCGCCCGACCCGCTGCGCAATACGCTCCTGCGTCATCGCAAAGGTTTCCATCAGCGTGCGGTAGCCCATTGCTTCTTCTATCGGGTTTAAATCGGCGCGGACCAAATTTTCAACCAGCGCCACCTCAAAGGCCTGCTCGTCGGTCAGCTCGCGGATGATAACCGGCAGCTCGGTCAGCCCCGCAATACGCGAGGCGCGCCAGCGGCGCTCTCCCGCGACAATCTGATAGCGCCCGTTGGGCCGCGGCCGCACAACCAGCGGCTGCAAGATTCCGTGCTCCTTAATCGACTCGGCCAGCTGCGAGAGCGCCTCGGGAGAAAACTCCTTTCGGGGCTGCTCCTGATTGGGCTCTATTTCGCCAATGGCAAGGGTTGAGACCGAAACGTCGGCGGTATCGTTATCGGCGAAAAGCGCTTCAAGTCCCTTGCCAAGGCCGCGCTTAGGTTTTGCCATAGCATTCACATCCTCTTTTGGTTCATTATGCAGCCCTGTGTATCAGCGGCCTTTCAGGGGGAATTTTTAAGCAGCTCCGCGGCCAGCTCGCAATAGGCGGCGGTGCCTTTTGAGATCCGGTCGTAATAAAGCACCGGCATACCAAAACCCGGCGCTTCCGAAAGGCGGACATTACGGGGAATGACCGTCTTAAAAACCTTTTTGGGAAAGAATTTTTTAACCTCATCCACCACCTGAAGCGTCAGGTTTAAGCGCCCGTCGTACATGGTCAGCAGTACGCCCTCAATGTCAATACGGGCGTTATACAGCCGCTTGACCTGACGCACCGTCGCCATAAGCTGCGAAAGCCCCTCCAGCGCATAATATTCGCACTGAATGGGGATCAAAATAGTGTCGGATGCGGTCAGTGCGTTGAGCGTCACCAACCCGAGTGAGGGCGGGCAGTCAATCAGAATATAATCGTAGCTTTCTTTGACCGGGAGAATGGCCGAACGCAATCTGTAAACGCGCTCCGGCAGGTCGACCAGTTCAATTTCAGCCGCGGCAAGGTCGATGCCGGCCGGCAGAATATCCACCTTTTTAAAAGGCGTGGTCAGTCGAACCTCGTCGGCGCGCGCGCCTTCAACCAAAAGGTGGTAGGTGGATTTTTTCAGGTCCTTCTTATTGACGCCGAAGCCGCTGGTGGAATTGCCCTGCGGATCAGCGTCCACCAAAAGCACCCGTTTCCCCATGTCTCCGAGCGATGCGGCCAGATTAACAGCTGTAGTGGTTTTGCCCACGCCGCCTTTTTGGTTGGTGACGGCAATAACACGGCCCATTAGCATCCCTCCGTTTTCGTTATACAATTCCCCTGCGGGCAACAGACAGCCCCAGCGGCTTGCTTTATCTCCCATTGCGCTTTACCCGGTCTAAAAAAACGCGGTGCAAGGCTTAAGCCCCTCCGACAGGGAAACAATATATCGGCACCGATTTTATAAGTAAATGTTATTATAGCATAAATCAGATAATAACGCCAGATTTGCCATAAAATTCACCGATTAAATTACACCTGTCTAAAAGCATCGTTTCTTGACAAAAACGGCATACAGGGCTTATTATTGGTATGCATAAAAATCCGCTGCGGAGGCACGTTTATGATTCTGACCATAGATATAGGCAACTCCAACATTGTTTTTGGTGTTCAAGGGCAGGACGGGCTGACATTTTCCGCCCGGGTAAAGACTGACCCGCTGCGTACCGATACCGAGCACGCGGTGCTGCTTTCCAACATTTTTACGCTGCATGACGTTAAGACGCAGGCGCTGACCGGCGCGGCTATCTCCTCAGTGGTGCCCAATCTGACGCCGGTGATCAAGCAGGCAATCGAAATGATCTGCCCCATTCCCGTTCTGGCAGTCGGCCCCGGCGTCAAGACCGGGCTTAATATCCGCATAGACGACCCAAGCACGCTGGCAGCCGACCTCTGCTGCACGGCGGTGGGCGCTATGACCAAATATCCGCTGCCCGCAATTATTGTCGATCTTGGCACGGCAACCAAAATAACCGTTGTGGATGCCAACAGGGCTTACATCGGCGGCGCAATAGCCCCCGGTGTGCTGGTGTCGCTGGGTGCGCTGGCCAAAAGCACGGCGCTGCTGCCTGCGGTGGGTCTGAGCAGCGAGCTGAAGGTCATCTGCACCGAAACGGTGGACGCCATGATGTCCGGCAGCATTCTGGGCACCGCATCCATGGTCGACGGTATGATTGACCGCTTTACCGAGGTGCTCGGCGCGGTTAAGACCGTTGTGGCCTGCGGCGGGCTGGCGAATGCCGTTATCCCCCATTGCAAGCATGCGGTCACCATCGACAACGACCTGCTGTTAGACGGCCTGCTGGCCATCTACAAAAAAAATGTGTAACAGGCCCGCGCTGCGGGCCAGGTTATAAAAAATGCGCCGCATCCCGTTTTGGCGAGCGGCAGCAAGGAGAATGACAATGTCACACTTAAAGAAAAAGCGCAGCGCAGGCAAAATGGTGCGTACCGCACTGCTGACGGCAATTATTTTTGTCATGGCGTTTACGCCGCTGGGGTATTTTAAGACCGGGGGCCTGAGCATTACGCTGCTGCCGGTGCCGGTGATTATCGGCGCCATTATTATGGGCCCGATGACGGGGGCCTTGCTGGGGCTGGCCTTTGGTATAACGTCGGTGATACAGTGCTTTGGGCTTGAGCCGTTTGGCACCGCACTGATGGGCATTAACCCTGTCGGCACCCTGCTGACCTGTCTGCTGCCCCGCGCCGCAATGGGTTTTTTAACCGGTGTTATCTTTGCTGGGCTGTACCGGATTGACAAAAAGAAGCTGCTCTCGTTTGCCGTCACCAGCCTGCTGGGCGCACTGATGAACACGGCGTTCTTTATGAGCTTTCTCGTGCTCTTTTTTTATCATACGGATTTTTTGCAAAAAATTATTGCCGGCATGGGTACTGGCAGCATTCTTTCGTTTGTCCTGGCCTTTGTCGGCATTAACGGCTTGATTGAAGCGGCGGCCTGCTGCGTACTGGCGGGCGCTATTTCAAAGGCACTGCATACGGTCACCGCACGGCAGCGCCTGTAGTAAAGGCTTTACTTGGGTGAACATAGGCCGTGCTTTGCACCGCAGCCGGAGCATCGGGTGCGGGAATAGCATTGCGATTGATGTATAAAATAATAAATACCGGGTGGCTGCGTTTTAAAACAAGGTCACCCGGTGTTTTTAATATCTGTCGGCACATACTGTTTTTAGACGGCACAGCCTTTTGCAGGCATGTGCATACGGCTTATAGGCGACAAACTTAAAAAACGAACTGCCTTGGCGGCCTATTTTCCACGCCGCTGCGTTATCCTCCTTGACGGGCGCCAGCCCGCCTGCGTCGTCTGCCTTGCGGCACAAAAAATAGCCGCTCCAATTCAGTACCGCTTTTCAAGTTGGTCGACTATAATACCGATTTTTTTGCTTGATTCCCTTTTCTCATTTCGCCGGGTGCGGTATAATAACAAAAAAAGGCAATGCAAAACACCTTCTGTGCAAGAGCGATGGCGTTCAGGCCCGCTCTGGCGGGGGCTGTGGCCGCTAAACCGGTATTATATAAAACCGTTTAAAAGCAGGCCTTGTTTTTAGCCTGTTTTGCTTTGCGCAACATGGCCGTATCCGGGCCCGTGCCGGCCCATCTGTATTTTGTGCCTCGGGGGTTGCATAAAAGAGCTTTGCCAATCCCATATCCATCCCTTAATCTTTGGGCGGTTCCCCCAACGTCGTTTGTTATTGAACCAGATGAAACGCCGCCTTATGCGGGCAGCTTGGAGGATATTATGGAGGATTACTTTGCCCGGCGGGTCGGCGCGCGTATTTTTCAGGCACTGACCGAAAAGCGTTTTTTAAACAAGCTGACCATGCCGCAGCAGTCGGCCGAGCTGCTTTTCGGGCGCATCGACTGGTCGGACGTGGCGCGCGCCCTGCCGCCCGCCCGGCAACGGATAACCGGCGGCGAGGCGCTGGCCGTTGCCCGCCCGCTGCTTGAGCGCATTGCGCCGGAGCCGCCCGGGGGCTGGTTAAATTGCGCGTACCAGACCGCCAACGCGCTGCAGTTCCCACCCACCGAGGCGCTGTATGACGACCGGCAGCGGGACGGTGCGCTGTGCTACCTGCGTATTTTGCAGCAGCTGCTGGCGGAAGAGCGAGCGGCGCTGCCTTTTTCGCCCCGGTATGACTTTGCCCTTTGCACCGAGCAGGAGCTGGAGGGCAACGCCGGCGCTGATGAATACCGCCGGTTTTGCGAATGGTTCAAAGAGGATTTTGTTTATGAGCTGCTGCGGCTGGGCCACGAGTTGACGCCCTACCGCACGCTTGAGCATATTGCGGGCGTACACCATGTGGCTATGACCTGCGCCCGGGCGTTTTACGCGGGCGGCGGGCTGGTCGACCTGCCGTTGCTTTCCGCAGCCGCCGCCGTTCATGACATAGGCAAATTCGGCTGCAAGGCCGGCGAGCGGGTGCCTTACCTGCATTATCATTATACCGACATCTGGTGTGACCGGCGCGGATTAAACGACGCCGGCCGCATTGCGGCAAATCACTCGGTGTGGGATCTTGAAATTGAGAATTTGTCCTCCGAATCGCTGTTGCTGGTTTACGCCGACTTTAGGGTCAAGCAGTCCCGCGACAAGAACGGGCAGGAGATTTCCGAAATCTTTTCGCTTGCGGATTCATTTGACGTTATTTTGCAAAAGCTTGACAACGTGGACGCCGCCAAGCGCCGCCGTTACCAGTTCGTCTACGCCACGCTGCACGATTTTGAAGCGTACATGCGCTCGTTTGGCGTTGACACCACGTTAACGTTACCCACCGTGCCGCCTGCCCCAATGAAGGATGCCGCGCTGATGCATATGGACGAGGCTGTGTCGGCGCTACGGCACCGTGCAGTAGATCACAATATCCGCCTGATGCACCGGTTAAGCCATGACCAGCTGTTCGGCAACGTGCTGGAGGCAGCCCGAAGTGAAAAAAAGCCCGACCGGTTGCGGGCGTATGTGTCGGTGTTTGAAGAGTATTTTACCTATTGGAGCGCCGCACAAAAGGAGCAGATGCTTTCCTTTTTGTACGAGCTGCTCATGCACCCTGACGGCGATATACGCCGTCAGGCCGCTTCGCTGATCGGCCGTATTCTGGCCGGCTTCCATTCGGGCTACCGCAAGGAGCAGCCCGCCGGGTGTGAGCCGGCCCCCGGCGACAGGCGCCACCACGAGCTATGGCGCACGTATTTTGGCCTTTTAATCCATCCCGACAGCCGCTTAACGCCCCAGCAAACCAGCAAGATACGCTACACAGCCAAGCTTGCGCTGGACGCGCTGCTCGACTCCTGCTCCGACACCGACGCCGCTGTTTTTGCCGCCGAGCTGTTCAGGCATTACGAAAACCCCGCCGCCGTTGAACCGGACGCTGCCTTTGCACTGCTCGACACCGTCGTGACCATTCCGGCGGCGTTCTGCGGCGTCATTCAGGCAACCAGACTGGCCCATTTTGCAATGTGGTGGCTTAAAAACGGCGAGCCGGTTCAAAAAGCAGCGGCACTGCGCCTGTTTCGGCATCTGCTTTATATTTTGCCTGAAGAAACCCCGCTGCGCGAAGAAATTGCCCGAGCCGCCGAGTTGGCGGACTGTCAGGGCCATACGCCGTTGCTGTTTTTACAGGCGCATCTGGGCCGGATGCTCGGTTACGACACCACGGCGCAGGACGCCTTTTTAAGTCGCCAGTCTGCGGTGTCCAACATTTTTTTGGATAACCTGAAAACCGCTACACCCTGGATTATGAAGGCTGTGGGCGTGGAATATTTGCTCGACCTTATCGAGCAGGGCAACCACACGAATATTTTGCATATTGCTACACATTTTTCCAATCTAATTAAGATGGGTGAAAATGTGGTGGTTCGCCGCATGGCGGGTTCCTCGCTGTTGGCCATGGCCCCTGAGCTGACACCGGAGCGCCGCAACGAGATTGCCGTGGAGCTTTCAAAAGCGCTTGAAACCGGCCAGTCGGAGCCGGCAAAATATATTCCGGAATATCTGGGCCGTTTTGCGCTGTGGCTGCCGCCGCGCGAGCTTGACGAGCTGGTTGACCAGATGGAAAATCTGCTGTGCGCTGCCAGCAGCGTTGCGGTCAACGCCGGGCTCAATACGGTGGGGGCTATATTGGCGGGCTATGCCGTCTATGGGGAACGCTTTGGGCAGGAGGCCGCCGCGCTGCGGGTCAGACGCGACCGCCTGGCCGGGCTGTTGCTTAAAGGCCTTGCCTCTTACCGCGAGCCGGTGCGGCAGGAGACGCTGCGGATATTGGGTGAGGCGCTGTTTGCCTCAAGGGTAATGCCCTATGCCGATAAAGCCGACCTGTTCAGACTGGTAGCCAAAAAGCTGCTTTGCTTAATCAGCGAGAACGAAGAACGTGAACTGACCTTTTTTTATACCGCCGCCGCGCTTTCGCATATTTATCGTTTTCTGGTGCTGTATAACATTGAGGACGGGCCGTTTAATTTTGCGTCGCCGCAGCGGGTCGCCTTTTTCCCCGGCACCTTTGACCCCTTCTCGCTTTCCCACAAGGGTATTGTGCAAGGCATTTGCGACATGGGCTTTGAGGTGTATCTGGCTATCGACGAATTTTCCTGGTCAAAAAAAGCGCAGCCCGCGCTTGTGCGCCGCCAGATTGTCAACATGTCTGTGGCGGATATGTTTAATGTTTATCTGTTCCCGCATGACCTGCCGGTTAATCTGGCCAGTTCCGGCGACCTTGACCGGCTGCGCCGGGTCTTTGACGGGCGGGTGCTGTATCTGGCCGTGGGCAGCGACGTTGTCGCTAACGCTTCCTCCTACAAAGCCGACGCCGTTGCGGGCTGTGTGCAGGAAATGAACCACATTGTTTTCCGCCGCGTCAGCAGCGCCGACGGCCCTGAGACCGAGGCCGATCTGCGCCGCATCAGAGGCGAGGTGCTGCAGCTGCAGCTGCCGACCTATTTAGAGGATATCAGCTCCACAAGAATTCGCGAGAATATTGATTTGGGGCGCGATATTTCCAATCTCATCGACCCCACCGTTCAGGACTACATCTACCGCAACAGTCTTTACCTGCGCGAGCCGCAGTATAAGCGGCTTTACCACGCCGGATATCTCGATTTTTCGCCAACCCTTCACCCCGACGACGCACGGCGCGCCGCGCTGCTGGCCGCCGTCTCAACGGACAAAAGCCAACAGCCCCGCTTTGACCTGCGCGACGACGTCATCGTCCTGTGCGATACTGAAAAGAGCGCGCGCATACTGGGCTACCTGACCCTGCGCATTGTCAGCGCCACCAACCTTTATGACGCGCTTGAGGATGTGCGGCTGACCAACTACGTGCGCGCGCATGCGGCCGGACGCATCCTGCTGCTGACCGGGCTGCATTTGGTGCAGCATGCCGACACCGGCTATAATATTGGCCAGCTTCTAATAACCGAGGCGCTCTCCCGCGCAATGGCTGAGGACTGCGGCTACGCCGTTTATTACCCTGCCAATTGCGAGCAGGATGCCGCCGCCGTCGACCTGCTGCGCCGTCAGGGCTTTGTTCCTGCGCCGGCAAAGGGCGACCGGCCGCTGCTGCTTGTGGATATGCGTTCGCCCGTTGTGCTGATTCAGAATCTCGCCACCACGCTTAAGGAGCCTTTTTCATCCAGTGCCAGCATCCTTGACGCAATCCGTCAGGCGCATATGCGCATGCAGGAGGCGCTGACCGGCCTTTACCCCGGTACGCTGATTTTGTCCTTAAACGCCGAGGTCATTTACCACCGGCTGGTACGCAAAATTGTTGAGGCAAATCACGTGCCTGCCGAGGTATCGGTTCCGCGCGTATTGGGCGAAAAAATGTGCGTGCCGTTCGGCAAGGTTTTACGCGGCAACGCTATTCCGAATACCGTTACCAAAACAATACACACCGACAAGGTCTTTGCGCAGGACCTGAGCGCCTTTACCATTGAGGCTTTTCCGGGCTATGCCCCGCTTGAAAGCCAAATACGCGCCATCAAGTCCTTTGGCCGCCCGGTTATTCTGGTAGATGATCTTTTGCACTCCGGCAACCGCATCAACGCGCTGTCACCGCTGTTTGCGCAGGAAGGCATTGCCATAGACCATGTGCTGGTCGGCGTTATGAGCGGCAAGGGGCGCGACCTTATGCGCACCAAGGACATGAAGGCCGACTGCGTTTACTTTGTGCCCAATCTGCGGGCCTGGTTTGTCGAATCGACCATGTATCCGTTCATCGGCGGCGACACGGTCGGGCATGACGAGCCCTCGGTACCCGGTCTGACTCCCGCAATTAACCTTGTGTTGCCCTATGCGTTCCCAAAGTTTTATAAAGAATGCGACCGTGCGGCGGTTTTTAAGTTCTCTCAGGTATGCATTGAAAACTCCCGCGATATTATACAGGTGCTCGAGAGTGAATTCCGAAAGCGGTTTGCCCGTAATCTGACGCTCTCACGCTTAAGCGAAGCGGTCATTCTGCCGCTTTCCCCCGATAAAGGCAGCTGCCTTTATTACGACCCGAACCTGCCGGCGTCGGCCTATCTGGAAAACGACCTGAAAATGCTGCTGCGCATGCGCGACGTATTGGAGTGATAAAAATGTATTATTATCAGGAGATGGATCAAATCTACGCGGCGCTTAACTCCGGTTTACCGCTGCCGTCGGTGCCGGCCCCGGCGGCTGAGGCGCCGCTGACCTTTTTGCTGGATGCGCCTCCCGAAAACCGGCGGGCCGCCTTTTGCGTGACCGACGCCGGCCAGCTGACGGCAGACGAATCGGTCGCATGGCTTGACCCCGCGCGAATCGCAGGGGGTAGAGCGCCTATGCCCTCGGATATTTTGGCCCGCATTGAGCGGCGCACGCTGCGAGCCGTCAATATCCGGCATCCACGTTGGCGCGAAGCCGCCGGCCTTGCGGTGATTAAGCCCGGCCAAAGCCGGGTGCATTTGCTGGCGGTTGGAGATGTGGGCGGCACGCTGCTGACCGGCTTAAAGCTTTTGGGCGGCGACTGCATTAAAGCGCTTGGCATTTGTGATTTGAACCCCAATACCGTCGCCCGCTGGACGGCGGAGATGAGCCAAATTGCCTGGCCGTGGGACTACGACGCACTGCCGGACGTTAAGCCTGTGGAGATGGCCGATCTGTTTGACTGCGACGTATTCATTTTTGCAGCCACCAAGGCTATTCCGGCCGTGGGAAGCGCCGTTAAGGATGTGCGCATGGCGCAGCTTGACGCCAACCGCGCCATTGTGGAGCAATACGCCAAAATGGCGCGCCGCGCAAACTTTCAGGGACTGTTTATGGTGCTGTCCGACCCGGTAGACCCTTTGTGCAAGGCGGCGTATCTCGCCTCAAACCGCGGTGAGGACGACAGGTGGGACGGTCTGGGGCTGCTGCCCGAGCAGATACAGGGCTTTGGCCTTGGGGTGATGAATGCGCGCGCCGCCGCACTGGCAAAGCAGCAGGAACGGTTTTGCAGCTTTTTGACCGAGGGGCGCAGCTTCGGCCCGCATGGTGAGGGCCTGGTAATTGCCAATTCACTGGCCGACTACGACGACGGCCTCTCGCGCGAATTGACTGAGCTGGTTAAAACAGCCAACCTGCGTATCCGCGAGATTGGCTTTAAGCCCTATGTAGCCCCGGCGCTTTCCTCCGGCGCGTTTCAGTTGCTGCTGGCGCTGCGCGGGCAATGGCATTGCGGCTCGGTATGCTTAGGCGGCGTTTGGTTTGGCTGCCGCAACCGTTTTACTCCCGCCGGAATTGAAACCGAGGGTCTGGCGCTGCCCGACGCATTGTTTAACCGGCTGCTTGAAACGCAGCAGACCCTTGCCGAAATCCTTTAAGGAGATGGTGTAATGTCGGAGCAAGAACGAAGTTTGACTGTTGTCTGTTGCGGAGCGGTCGCCAACGGCCGGTTTGCTGAAACGTTAAAGCTGGCGCTCAACGGTTGCCGTACCGAATTTGTCACACAGCTCAACGCGGAGGAGCCGCTGCATAACCGTCGGGTGCTGTTTGCAGCGCAGCTTGATGAAACAGGGGTCAGCCCGGCGCTTTATCAGCTGCTTGCGCTGCTGCGCAGCCATCCGGGCTATTTGGCCGGCAGCGTCGCGGGCGTTCTTATCGACGGCGCGGGGACGCTTTATACCAAAACGGTCGGGCGTGAGCTGGTGCTGTCGGCCAACGGGGCCGGGGGGATTTTCCCCGGCCGCCCGCTGGTGGAAGCGACAAGCGCGCTGCACAATTTTGCAGTACAGGCTAAAAACGCTGCCTGTACGCCTGCACAGGCCTATCAACATGCCGTATACAATCTGGTTCAGCGCATTTTAACCTTTGAGCCGATACAGCCGTCACAGCCCAAAATTCTGGTGCTACACGCTTCAAGCTACCGCACATCCAATACCATGGCCATTTGGAGCCGGGTTCGGCAGGCGCTGCCATCCGGCTGTACTGTTACCGAGATTGGGCTGCGCAACGGTACGATGGAGGACTGCTCCGGCTGTCCCTACACCATGTGCCTGCATTTTGGCGAAAAGGGCGAGTGCTTTTACGGCGGCGTCATGGTGCAGGAGGTTTATCCCGCCCTGCGCGAGGCCGATGCACTCGTCATGCTGTGCCCGAATTATAACGACGCGCTGTCCGCAAACCTGACCGCCTGCATCAACCGACTCACCGCGTTATACCGCACAATCTCGTTTGACCGCAAGGCCCTGTTCGGCATTGTTGTGTCGGGCTATTCCGGCGGAGATATTGTGGCGGCACAGCTCGTCTCAGCCCTGTGCATGAACAAGGGCTTCTGGCTGCCACCGGATTTTTGCCTGATGGAGACAGCTAACGACCCCGGGGAGGCTCTGCAGCTGCCAGGCATTGAGACCCGGATTGCGCGTTTTGCGCAAAGTATTTGCGCCGTGCTGTCGGTACAATAAAACGTCTGGGAACAAACAAAACGGCTCTTCCGAACACATTTAATAAGATGCCAGACCCGTCAATAAGGGCAATGCAGCAACGCACAAAACGCCGATGCAAATTGCATCGGCGTTTATAAGTATGCGTTTATTCGTTTTCAAACAGCTTTTTGTCCAAGCCGGCGCGCTCCAGCGCCCAGACGAGCACCAGTCCCAGTAACGTGCAGGCCACAAGCTGCCCCAACCCCACCTGAAACATGTTAACCCATAGCAGCGGAGAGCGCAGCGTGTTAAACTCAGCATAGGTCAGCTCCGCCCCAACCACAACGGCATTGACGATAACGGGCGGCAGCGACGCCAGCACCGGCAGACCCTTGATGCGGTATTTGCGCAGGCTGCGGGTCATCACCGCGGCGATAAGCGTGGCCGCAGTGCCAAACAGAATGTCGGCAGCGCCGAGAATATTGGCCCCCGCCGCAACACCGTAGGTGTTGGTAATAAGGCAGCCAAGCACCACGCCGGGAATGCCAAGCGGCGTAAGCACCGGCAGCAGGGTCAGCGCCTCGGAGACGCGCGCCTGAACCGCGCCGAAAGCCAGCGGGAGAAAGGCAATGGAAATAACGGCATAGAGCGCCGCAATCATTGCACAGCGAACAAGGTGACGTGAGGAGATTTTTTTCATGGGTGCCTCCAAAACATGACGCGGACAGCGGTGAAATTTATGGCGAAACCATACGCTTATCCGCGCGCCGTAAAACATGGTACGGCGACACGGCGTACGGAAAGCTGCCACCATTCCCGTTATACGCCTGAGCAGTATACTAACGCAAACAGACCGGTTTGTCAATTGGCGTATTGGCGCGCGCATGCTAGCGCCAACGCTTCGGGCGCCCCCGGCGTCAAAATACTCGGAATACATCCGCCATGCCTGCGTTTTTGGCTTGGCGGTTTTGCTTTTCAATAAAATATCCGTCATTTTTTCGCCTTGTGCGCCCGCTCTGAGAAGCCGACGGCTTTAACCGGCCAGAAAAGGGGGCGCGGCATTCACCGCGCCCCCTCAAGCATTTACATGGTTTCGGGAATATCAATTTTCAGCATGGTCAACACATTTTTAATCGTCTGGCCGGTTGCGAGACACAAATTCAGGCGCGCCTGCATCAGGCATTCGTTGTCGACCTTGCAACGGCAGGCATTATAGAACTTATGAAAACGGGTGGCGGCTTCAATTGCAAAGCTGGTCAACCGCGCGGGGTCATAGTTCTTCGCCGCCGCGATAATCTCCTCCGGGAAGGCGGCCAGTGCGCGGATCAGCTCGCGCTCCTCCGGCTCTTTGAGCAGCAGCAGCTCATTGGTGCTGCACTGACGGGGCATGACGTTCTCAGCAGCGAGGTTTTTAGCAATTGAGCAGATGCGCGCATGGGCGTACTGCACATAATAGACCGGGTTCTGGTTCGACTGTTCCACCGCAAGGTCGAGGTCAAAGTCGAGCTGAGAGCCGGGCTCACGCATGTTAAAAAAGAAGCGTGCGGCGTCAATGGGCACGTCGTCAAGCAGGTCGGACAGGGTGATGGCGTTGCCGGTACGCTTGCTCATACGCACCAGTTCCCCGCCGCTTGTCAGGCGCACCAGCTGCATGAGCACAATATCCAGCTTGTCCCCGCCGACGCCCAGCGCGTCAAGCGCGCATTTTAAGCGGGCCACATGGCCGTGGTGATCAGCGCCCCAGATATTAATGCCTTTTTCAAAGCCGCGATCCACAAATTTATTTGCGTGGTAAGCGATATCGGCAGCAAAATAAGTCGGGAAACCGTTGGCACGCACCAACACGTCATCCTTGAGCGCCAGCTGGTCAATCTGCTGCTGGCTTTTGCCCTGCGCCAGCAGCGCCTTGGTTTGCACTTCGGCGTTTTTATACCAGATCGCGCCATCCTTCTCGTAGGTGTAGCCCCGCGCGGTCAGCATCTCAACCGCCTTTTGAACCGCGCCCGACGCATGCAGCGACGTTTCGGAAAACCAGCAGTCAAAGCCGATGCGGTAACGCGCAAGGTCGGCTTTCATCTTTTCAATATTTTTAGGCAGCGCAAATTCAACCAGCGCCTGCTTGCGCGCTTCGGAATCAAGCGCCAGCAGCTTGTCTGCGTTTATCTTAATATACTCCTCGGCCCGCACCTTAATATCTGCGCCGTGGTAGCCGTCCTCAGGGAACAAAACGTTTTCCTCCCCCTGATAGTGCTGGAGGTAGCGCGCTTCGAGCGACTTGGCAAATTTTTCAATCTGGTTACCCGCATCATTAATTAAAAACTCGCGCGAAACGGCATACCCGGCAGCGTCGAGCGCCGCGGCCAGTCCGTCGCCAATAGCCCCGCCCCGGGCGTTGCCCATGTGCATGGGGCCGGTGGGGTTGGCCGATACAAACTCGACCATTACCTTTTTGCCGCCGCCAAAGTCGGTGCGGCCATAGGCGTCGCCCTCGGCCCGAATTCTGGCTACCACATCGGCAAACCAGCTGTCCGAGACAAAAAAATTGATAAAGCCGGGGCCTGCAACCTCTGCGTGCGAGAAATGGGTGCCCGCCAGCTGGAGATTGTCGATAATGGCCTGTGCGATGACGCGCGGGGCCTTACCGAAGCTGCGCGCACCCGCCATAGCGGCGTTGGTTGCAAAATCGCCATGGGTAGAGTCTGCGGGCTGCTCAATTAAGAACGCCGGCAGACCGTTGGCGGGTACGGGCAGGTCGCCCTTTTCAACGGCCCGCTTTATCGCGTCGGAAACGAGGATATGCAGCGCCTCGCTCGCAATAGAAATTGGTCCTAACATAAATGTGCACTCCTGTATTTTTATAACCTGTGTTTTATGGCCTGTGCTTTGCGGCAGGCCTTTGTCCTTTGCCGCGCGCTCCGCGGCAGGCGCTGGTTTATAAGTCAGTTTGCCTCCGGCTGTCTGCAGCCTTGCGGCGCCACCTTAATAATGACGCGGTTTTCGCTGGCCAGCGCGGTGTTAATGTCCATGGCATAGGAAAAATCCACCTCTCCGCCGTCCTCCGACAGCGTCGAGCGGATATCTCGCCCGTTAATGCCCACCATAATCGCGCCGTATCCGGTGTCGTAGGAGCACTGATGGCGGCAGCCCTTTTCCACGATGAGCTGAGAATGGGTCAGCCCGGTGCGCTGCATCGTCACGCGCCCCTGTTCGACATGCAGCGTAGTGCGGTGCCCTTCAAAGCCGGTGGTTTCGGTTTCGTCATAGCTCAGCCAGTAACCGTCGCTTTTTTTGTAAAAATCACCACAGGTCAACAGCTCTACAACATCCTTTTCACCGTTGACGTTATAGATGCCCTTAATGGTAATCATCGCTTCCTGTTTTAACATAAAATCTCCTTTAAGCGCCGGTTTTTTCAGAGAGCGCCAGCTCAATCAGCCGGGTGAGCAGTTCACCGTAGGTCATGCCGGAAGCAATCATCATCTTGGGGTACATGCTGATGGAGGTAAAGCCCGGCAGCGTGTTTATTTCGTTGAGCAGCACCGTTCCATCCTTTTTTACAAAGAAATCCACGCGGGCAAGGCCGCGGCAATTCAATGTGCGGTAGACAATAAGGGCCAGCTCACGCACGCGCACGGCGCTCTCTTCGGAAACGCAGGCCGGAATATACAGGCTGGCATGGTCGTTTTTATACTTGGTGTCGTAATCGTAAAAGCCGCCGGGGCTGACAATTTCTCCGGTGGTAGGGGCGACAGGCTCAAGATTGCCCAGCACGGCGCATTCCACCTCCTGCGCGGCCACAAGCTCTTCGACAATGACGCGGCGGTCTTCGGCAAAAGCCAGCTTTAATGCAGCAAAAAAGCCCTCTGCGTCGTTGGCGCGCGAACAGCCAACCGACGAACCGGAGTTGGCTGGCTTGACAAAGCACGGGTACCCAAGCGTGCGGGCCACCCGTTGCTCGGCTGCGGACAGCTCTTCCTCACGGCAAACCAGCTGCCATTTGGCCATCGGCACGCCGGCCTGCTCGGCCACAATGTGGGTATAAACCTTATCAAACCCAAGGGCCGAGGCGGTCACGCCACAGCCGACAAAGGGAATGCCCGAAAGAGCCATCAGACCCTGCAGTGCGCCGTCCTCGCAGTTTTGGCCGTGAACAGCAGGAAAAATAACATCAATTTTAAGGGTTCGCACGCCGTTTGGCTCAAACACCAGCAAACCGCGGGTATTGCGGTCGGGGGAAAGCACCGCCGGGGTAGCATTTTGCTGCCAGCCGTCGGCCGTCAGCCCTTCGGCGTCGCCGTGGTAAAGCAGCCATCGGCCCTCTTTGGTGATGCCGGCCAGCACCGGCTCAAAGCGGCTTTTGTCGATGTTGTTGATAATGGAAGCCGCACTTCGCAGCGACACCTCATGCTCGTTTGAAACGCCGCCGAATAAAATCAGAACAACGGTCTTGTTCATAAATTATCACCTCATTATGGTATTCTATTCTAGCACAACCGGTGCGATTACACAATAAAAAAGCGGGTTGTGCCGGGGTTTTGGCGCCAAATATTGCAATTTTGGGCAAATGACTGTAAAAACGATAATTTACGCGTTCATTTTTTCTTTATAGATGAAAAATTTCCCGTTTTATGATACACTATTCAGTAATAAACAGATCGAATAAAAATCCTTTATTTTAAAATTCACTATTGCAAATAGAAGGTTTAATC
>JAEWYJ010000120.1 GCA_023395695.1 Bacillota bacterium
CTCGGGAGGCAGGGGAACACCTGCCGTCCGCTCCGACTGCACCCGTCTCGCAGCCGCCTGCCGGCGAGCCGGCTTTTGTAGCCGCGCCGTTGTCGCCCGCCTCCTCCCCCTCGTCAGCCCAGCCCGAGATTCCGCAAAAATATCAGGGCAAGGTACTTGCCGAAAACATGTCCGGCAAAAAAGGGGGACTTGCCTTTCCGGCCAGCCATTTTTGGCTGAGAAACGACACCTCCCTCTCAGAGCAGGAGATTAAGGATGTGTTGAAAAAACCGATGGGGATTGCGCTTGAGGACACCACCGAGCCGCAGATTCTCATCTACCACACCCACGCCACCGAAAGCTTCTGCCCTTTTGATACCGAGATTTACGACACGCGGTATAACTGGCGCAGCACCGACAACAATAACAATATGGTTGCAGTAGGGGCGGTGATGGCGCAAACGCTGCGCGAACGCGGCATCGGCGTTATTCAGGACACCAGCCAGCACGACTACCCCTCCTACGACGGCTCCTACGCCAACAGCTACCGCGCTATTAAGGACTATCTGGCGCGCTATCCTACCATCAAGGTGGTGCTCGACCTGCACCGTGACGCTATTGAGCGCGACGGCCGGGTCATCGTCAAGCCCACATTGGAAGCAAACGGACAAAAATATGCCCAGCTGATGGTTATTTCAAACTGTGACGACGGCAGCGGCCTGATCCCCAACTGGCGCGAAAATTTACGCTTTGCCGCCGCTTTTTCCGACAGGCTGGAATTAAATACACCGGGCATCACCCGCCCGCTGATGTTCTCCTACCGCAAATATAACCAGCAGCTTTCAACCGGTGCGCTGCTGCTGGAGTTCGGCTCGCACGCCAACACGCTGCAAGAAGCTAAAAACACTGCGGTGGTCGTCGGAGAAGCGCTGGCACAGGTTCTGCTGGAAACGCAAAAGAAGGGAAGTTGATTTTTACACCATGCAAAAAAAAGAGTTGCTGCGCGTTTTCTTTTCGTCCTTTGTTATTACGTTCATCGTTTTTTGCTTTATTATGTGTCTTGTCTGGGTCGATCTCAAGGCCGACCGCAACGGGTTTTCCGGCTTTTTGCCCTCATTGCGGCTAGAGCAGGTTGAGCCGCTCGTCTATGCGCTGGATACGCCCGGCAAGCAATACAGGCTGGATCTGACAGCGGCGGAGCGATTGGCCGAAACGCTCCAGCGCACCGAGGCCTGGGTGCTGCCCGAGGACTGGCGCGTCTTCACCCGCACGTCGCTCTACATCCGGGACCGGCTTCAGGCGCACAAAAAATATCGCCAGGAGCAGGAATTTTATAAAAATGCAGGGCTGGTTTAACCCAGCGGTGCTTTGCCCACTCAAAAAAGATTTACTCGGCAATGCCGTCAGCTTTGAAAAACATGCCTGTTTTAAAGTGTCACAAACTGCCCCCCGCAGCGGCACCGGTAGCGTTCCGGATGCTGCACAAGGGGGCTTTTTTTCATTCTTTTAAGCACCGCGCCGCAGCGGCAGCACTGCAGCCGGTAACGGTACGGCGCATCGTTTAAAATGCCGAGCGCCTCCGGGCTGTGCGTGCGCCGAATATCATAACCATAAGCCTCGCGCATGCGTTGGGCGTATGCCTTCCATCGCGCCTGATGATTGCGACAGCCCCTACAGCTATGTAATACCTCATGCGCCAGTACCGTCCTACAGGCGCGTTCACCGGCGGCGACCACCCGCGCAGACAGTTCAATGCGGCAGCTGCCGTTTGCCGAGACAATACAGCGGCCAAAGCGCGTTTTAGCGCGGGTGTTAATTGAAACCTGCGGCAGCATACCGTCCGCCACCGGAATACCCAGCGCTCTGGCCTCGGCAATCACATTTTGCAGCAACGCGTCCGCATCGCACATAACCCAGCACCTCCATGACTTTTTGTTATTCAGGGCGAAAACCGCCTGCGCCTGCGCAAATGGCTTTGTCTTGCACACCGCCGCATTTTCGTTGATCTGACAGGGCTGCTTGCGTAATGCCTCCCGACGCTAACGGATTCTGTATGAACCTAAGCGCGGCAGCAGGCCAATATAACCCCGACAATTAAAACAGATCATCCTGTTAACACTGCCTGAGTATAGACCCGCTGCCGCACCTTGTTTTTTAATGTTCTACTTCTTTTTTGAAATGGCCTGCTTGGCCTTTTCTGCAATTTCTTCAGCAGTCAGCTTGTAGGCCTTGAGCACCGCCTGCGCCTTACCCGAACGACCGAATTCGTCCTCTACGCCGTGGCGGACAACCGGCACCGGGTAATTTTCGCTCAAAAACTCGGTGACAGCCGCCCCGAGTCCGCCAAGCACGTTATGCTCCTCGCTGGTGACAATAGCGCCGGTTTCCCGGGCGGCGCGCAGCAGCAGTTCGGCATCAAGCGGCTTAATGGTGTGCATATTAATCACGCGGGCCGAAATGCCCTGCGCCGCCAGCAGCTCGGCGGCCTTGAGCGACTCCTGCACCATCATGCCCACCGCGACCAGCGTCACATCCGAGCCGTCTTTGAGCGTCACACCACGGCCCAGCTCAAAACGATAGCCCTCGAC
>JAEWYJ010000139.1 GCA_023395695.1 Bacillota bacterium
ATCCCGCACCATGCGGCGGATTAACCTTGCATCCTTGGGGGTCAGCACCTCGGCGTCACCGTCCATATATTTGGTGCGCGTACTCACGTAGGCGCGGTACAGCGCGTTCGGGTCCAGCACCTCCACCAGCCTGGGGTTGAGCGCATGCAGCCCTTCTACAATCAGCACGCCGCGTGCGCCCAGCTCAATGACATTGGTCTGGTGCGACCGAACGCTGTTATTAAAATCAAACACCGGAAAGGTTGCGCACCCCTGCCCCAGCAGACAGGCCAGCGTTTCGTTGACGAGCGGCAAATCCAGCGCTTCAACCGTCTCCATATCGGGCGTGCCGTCCGGCAGCTTGGGATAGCTGGCGATTCCCAGAAAAAAATCATCCAGCGATACCACCGGTGCATGAACACCGTTTTTGGCGAATCCCTCCGAGAGCTTATGAGCAGTCGTCGTCTTGCCGGAGGAAGAGGGACCGGCCAGCAATATTACGCGGTAGCGTCCGTTGCTTGACAGCACCTGCTCGATAATTTCGTTAATTTGGTCAAAGTAACTCTTTTCGCAATAGGCGATAAAATCCACCGGATTTTGTGCCAGTGCATTGATTTCAGCAACATCGATATGCGAATTTTTAACCTTGCTGATCATTTTCATAAAATTGCTTCACCCTTTCCTTGCGGTTCGATACAATCTGATAACGTGAGAGGTATTCGGCCGGGTACTTAAAATTATAGATACGCTCAATAGCCTCTCCGTATGGAGCGCGCAGCTTGGTGACGGCGCCGGCGCCCGCAGCTAATATCGTATGTGTCTCATCCATAATAAAGACGTTGTACAGCCCTTCTTTTCCCGGTCTGGCATAGCCAGTATTATCCAGACTGCCCACCGCGTTTTTCTGGCGGTAGAGATAATAAGGCGCGTACCCCGCCGCGCAGACCAGCCGACGGGCCGTGTCTACCATTTGGGCCACCTCGGCGTGCCGCGCATACTGCCGCGCAACCGCCGCCGGGTCTTCGGACAGTGTGCTGGCACGCTTTAATGTCAGCGTATGCACCGTAATATTGTCCGGATTCAGGGCCAGCACCTTTTTGAGCGAATTTTCAAAGCTTTCGGGGGTCTCCCCCGGCAAACCCGCAATCAAATCCATGTTGATGCTCTCAAAGCCGATCTCGCGCGAAAGCTCAAACGCCTCAACAACCTGTTGGGCGGTATGCCTTCTGCCCACGGCGGACAGCACATGGTCGTTCATGGTCTGGGGATTGACGCTCAGGCGGGTCACACCGGCTGCTTTTAATGCCAGCAGCCGTTCGCGGTCAATTGTGTCGGGTCGTCCAGCCTCTACTGTATATTCTAACAGATTCGACAAGTCAAAAGCATCACTAATTTGTAAAAATATCTTGGTAAGTTGTTCCGCAGAAAGCGTCGTCGGCGTGCCGCCGCCAAAATAGACGGTTTGCAGCGTCAAACCCAAGCGCTTGACAATTTGGCCAATTTCGGCAATTTCGGCGCAGAGCTGCTCCACATAAGGCGCGACAAGCGGTCGCAGCTTGTCCACCGACTGGGACACAAACGAGCAATAGCTGCACCGCTGCGGGCAAAAAGGAATTGAAATATACAGGCTAAAGCCTGTCGGCAGACTTTGGTCATTAATCTTTTGTTCAGCGCGTCTGACCGTTTGAGCAAGCTGCGCCATCTCGTCACTGAGCAGATAGCGGGCGCAAAGCCGCGCGTTGGCCTCCTGCTCAGGCACCCCCTGCGCCGCCAGTGCATGGAACAGCTTAACAGGGCGAATACCGGTCAAAACGCCCCAGCGCAAGGCACGGCAGCCGCTTTGAAGCGCCGTGCGGTATAAAATGCGAGCGAGTGCCACCACCCGCTCTTTTTCAGGAATATTTAATTGTGATGTTTCCTGCCCGGTGTACAGGCTGCCGGTACGCCGCAATGTAACCTTTAACAGCGCGTCGTCTCCGCCACAGGTTGTATCTGCCGACATCTCGGCCAACAGATAATCCTGTGCAACATCCAGCCCCGGCAGCGCTTGTGGCGGCATTAGGGACAACGCCGGGAACAGCATGCGCGCAAGCATTTCTATCTCATAGGTGTGCGTAAAGCCACGGGTTATTAAAATCATTTAAGCGCTTCTCTCATATAGGGATTATAGCGGCGCTCTTCTGCCAGCGTGGTCAGCTCATCGTGGCCGGGCAGCACGTTGTAGTCGCCGGGCAGGTCGTGCAGCTTTTTAAGCGAGCGCAGAATGGTCGGGTAATCGCCACCATCCAGATCGGTTCTGCCGCATTCGTGCTTAAAGAGCGTATCGCCGGAGAAAATAAAATCCTCGCAGATATAGCAGACGCCGCCGCGCGTATGGCCGGGCGTTTCAATAACGCGGAAGGTCAGCGTACCCACCGTAAATTCGTCGCCCTCGCGCGTGAGAATATCGGCCTTCAGGTCCAGATAATCCTCGTCGGTGATGAACTGCCGCCAATTGGCATTCTTGATAGCTGCAGGCAGCATGGGGGCATCCTTTTCTCCAATGACGATTTTGACCTCCGGGTGCTTTTTAACAATACCCTTTGCCCCGCCGATATGGTCAAAATGTCCGTGTGTCAGCAGAACATATTTGGGCTTGAGGTGGTTCTCTTCAAGAATCTGGTTGACTCTGGCCGGATTGGCGCCCGGATCGATGATAGCGGTCTCGCCGTTGGGGTCGATCGCAAAATAACAGTTGGTGGATATAGGCCCCAGCGTTGTGTGCAAAAGCTTCATGGCATAGCCCTCCTTGTTTGGCGTTAATGTTTTGGCATAATCTCATCGGTGTCAAGCAGAATCGTCACCGGCCCGTCGTTTTCTAACGAGACCAGCGTGTGTGCGCCAAACGCGCCGGTCTCTACCTGCCCGACGCCCGCCTCGCGCAGCAGCTCAACATAGCGCAGGTATAATTCCTCCGACAGCGGCGGGCGCTCAGCATTGACAAACGCCGGACGCCGGCCTTTTTTGCAGTCGGCATAGAGCGTAAACTGGCTGACGACCAGAGCGCTTCCGCCAACGTCCAGCAGCGAAAGGTTCATTTTTCCATCATCATCGGTAAAAACCCGCAGCTCGGCGGTTTTCTTGGCAAGAAAACGCGCCTCCTGCTCGGTATCACCCGTTTTGACGCCCAGCAATATCAGATAACCGCCTTCGGTTCGCCCAACGGTTTGGCCGTCTGCCGAAACCGTCGCACGGACGACCCGCTGCAATAGTGCTCTCATAAAAATCACCTCGTTAACCCGAAATGCGATCCACCGAAATAACGCCCGGAATCTTTTTAATCTGCGCAAGGACGTATTGCAGCTGGTTTAAGTCGGTGACAGCCATTGTGATATTAAAGCTCAGCCGGCCGTCCTTTAGCTCCTTGGCCATAAAGGAATGCAGCGAAATACGCATGTTGCTTAAAAGAATACTCAGTTCGGCCAGAAGACCCGAACGGTTATTGCCGATGACCTCAATAGAGGACTGAAATATCTCCTTAACGGTGCCGGCCCACTCGCAGCGCACCCAGCGTTCGCGCTGCGACTCGTCGTTCATGGCCGAGACGACATTGGCGCAGTCCCGCTTATGAATTGAAACGCCGTAGCCG
>JAEWYJ010000167.1 GCA_023395695.1 Bacillota bacterium
ATTTGGTGGAGCCAAAGCTGTTCGCGCCAAGTCGCTCTTCTTCGAGCGTGTCAAATTGCGTGTGAAACGGCATAAGCAGCTGTGCGCGGTCCGAAATCAGAATCTTCGGGTTAATGTCCATTTCCAGCAGCGCATCATATTCTTTAAAAAATTTGGCGAGGTCAAAGGCAACGCCGTGGCCGATGACATTGGTAACATGCTCATAGCAAACGCCCGACGGCAAAAGATGCAGCGCAAACTTCCCCTTGCTGTTTATGATGGTATGCCCCGCATTTGCACCACCCTGATAACGGACGACAATGTCGGAGTCCGCCGCGAGCATATCGGTCATTTTGCCCTTGCCCTCGTCGCCCCAGTTGCCGCCAACGATAGCCTTTACCATTTTTTAAAACCTCCCAATCGGTTGCATTCCTTGTTTATTGGCTAAGATTAGCCCAAACTTTATTTATTATACCACATTATTCAGAGCTTTGGCTATAATTCAACATAAAAAACCGGCACAACTCTGGGCCGCATATGGGTTTTGTTTTGTGCAGAAGTATGATATAATAACCGCAAGACAGCTGTTATATCGGGAGAAAGCGCAGCGGCTTGCCCTGACGGGGCAACCGCCTTTTGATGCGCAAATGATGCCGTTCGTTTACGTTCATGGCAGCATTATCATACGGTGTAAATATACAGGCTGAGCCGAACAGACGGGGGCAGCACCATGCAGTACTTAAACGGGAAGCGTTACTATACCATGGCGCAGTACTGCCGCCAAAAATTCGGGGGACGCATCGTCAAAATCCCGCTGCATTCCGGCTTTAGCTGCCCCAACCGTGACGGAGCCAGAGGCACAGGCGGCTGTACCTTTTGTGCCGACAGCGCAATGGCCGTTGAGCAATCCCTGAAGGAACAGTACCAGAAAGGGCTTGCCTTATCCGGTAAATGGCCGGAGGCGCAGCCGGTTATCTACTTTCAAAGCATGTCAAATACCTATGCGCCCGTGCAGCGGGTGGAGGCTATGCTCAACGAGGCGCTGGCGCTGCGTCCCGCCGGTATACGTCTGGCTACCCGCGCCGACTGCATCGGTGTTGAAATGGCGGCGCTTTTGGCGCGGTTTTCACAAAAAACGGTGCTTGAGCTGGAGCTGGGCCTGCAGACGGTGCATGATGCAACGGCACAGGCTGTTAACCGTGGGCATACCTTCGCGGAGTTTTGTGAGGGATTTCGTCTTTTAAAGCACTATGATATTTATACCTGCGTACATCTTATTAACGGTCTGCCGCAGGAAACGCCCGACATGATGCGGGCCTCGGCCAGAGCGCTGGCCGCGCTGCGGCCGGGCGGGGTTAAACTGCACATGCTGCACCTGCTCCGCGGTACGCCGCTGGCAGCGGTCTGGCAGCAAAGCGCATTTCCGCTGCTGTCGCAGCAGGAATATGTTGACATTGTCTGCGGGCAGCTGCGTTATTTTCACCCCGAAACAGTCATCGAACGGCTGACCGGCGACGGGGATAAAAAAGCGCTGATTGCGCCGCTGTGGATACAAAATAAGCGCGGCGTATTAAATGCCATTGACGGCACGCTTGCGCGCCGGAATATCCGTCAGGGCGATTTATGGGAGGAGCGGTAAACGATGACAGGTATTTTGCAGCTTGCAAAGGATCGGCTGGCCGAAAATGCCAACCCGCAGGGCGTCTATGTGGATTTTACTATGGGACGCGGGCGAGATACGCTCTTTTTATGCCGTCTGGCGCCGCAGGGGCGGGTGTATGCCTTTGATATACAGCAGGCGGCGCTTGACCAGACCGCCGAGCTGCTTTTACAAAACGACGTCCATAACGCCACGCTGATTCTGGACAGCCACGACCGTTTTACCGACTATGTGCCGGGGGAAATTGACGGCGGCCTCTTCAATTTGGGTTTTCTGCCCGGGGGCGACCGCGAGGTTACCACGCGGCGCGGCTCAACCGTTTCGGCCGTCCGGCAGGCCATGCGTGCGCTCAAGCGCGGTGGCGCACTGGGCGTGGCGGTATACCCCGGGCACAGGGAAGGGCGGCTGGAGGGCGAAATTTTGCAAAGCTATTTTGCCGATATTGACAAAAAAGAGTTCGATATTTTTATTTACCGGTTGCTCAATGTTCCCGACTCGCCCTATATGATGGTGTTGGAGCGGCATTGATTGTGCCGGTTTACGGAGGAAAAGAAGCATGACCTATATGGGTGACAGCATGTCTGAAAAAGGCATGTCGGATTTGGCGGCGGCTATACCGCGGGGCGATTCGCCGCTTGCCTGCGGCCTTCCCCCGCGCTTTTTGGCCAACATTATCAATAAGCGGGAGCTGGAGCTGCTGGAAGAGCTTCTTGTCCAAAATGAAGTGCCATATGTCGTCCGTGGCGCGTCGCGTAAGAATAAACAGGCCGCTGCCGAATTTTCGATGCTGGGTAAGGATATTTATGTGGACGCTGCCCACTACGACCGTGCCAGAGCTGCGCTGGCGGATTATTATCTGGACGGAGAGCAGGCTACGGCTGATACCCATACGGTTCCCGCAGCACGACGCCAGCAGGCACAGGCGACGCGCAGAAGGCGCTATTCCAGCAAAAAGCTGGTGATGTGGCTTTTGCTGGCTACCGCAGGGTATATAGCACTGTTTACGCTTTGGATGAATATGATGAAATAATTTAGCTTAATAAATAAAAAACACGCTTTGAAATGGCTTTTAAGGGCCAAATCAGAGCGTATTTTTATGCCGCAAAGCAGACGGTGCGGTCGGGTTGAGACCGGTCAGAAGGATAACCCGACGACACGGAAAACACGCCGGCAGCGTAGTCTGCTTTTTAAGTTGACTATATTATATCGGCTATTATTTTTGCATCAGCGTGACCATCACCGCTTTTTGCGCGTGCAGACGGTTTTCAGCCTCGTCAAAAATGCTGTTGGCGTGTGCCTCCATAACGTCGTCGGTAATCTCCTCGCCACGGTGCGCCGGCAGGCAGTGCA
>JAEWYJ010000273.1 GCA_023395695.1 Bacillota bacterium
AAAAAATGCTTTTTCGCTTGATTACGGCATTGTTGAAACAGCCGCGCATCTTGCGGCCGCGCAGCATTTTTTGCCGGATGTCGAGTTCATCATCGATATTGGCGGGCAGGACATTAAATGCTTTAAGATTAAGAACGGCGCTATTGACAGCATCTTCTTAAATGAGGCCTGCTCGTCGGGCTGCGGTTCGTTCTTGCAGACCTTTGCCAACGCACTGGGTTACAGTGTTGAGGATTTTGCAAAGCTCGGCCTCTTTGCCGACCGTCCTGTTGATTTGGGCAGCCGCTGCACCGTGTTTATGAACTCCTCGGTGAAGCAGGCGCAGAAGGACGGCGCATCGATTCAGAGCATTTCGGCCGGTCTTTCGATCAGCGTCGTCAAAAACGCCCTTTATAAGGTGATTCGCGCTTCCTCGCCGGAGGAATTGGGCCGACGGGTCGTCGTACAGGGCGGCACCTTTCTAAACGACGCCGTGCTGCGCGCCTTTGAGCAGGAGCTGCGGCTTGAGGCCGTTCGCCCAACCATCGCCGGGCTTATGGGCGCCTACGGTGCGGCGCTTTATGCGCTGTCGCACCCCAAAGAAGCAAGCAGCATTGTTACATCGGCCCAGCTTGAGGCCTTTGCTCACCATATAAAGGACGTTAACTGCGGTCTGTGCGAAAACCGCTGCCGCCTGACCATCAACACCTTTTCAGGCGGGCGCAAATACATCAGCGGCAACCGGTGCGAACGCCCTGTTACCAACCGCCAAAATCACAATGCGCTGAATATCTACAGCTACAAGCTTGAACTGCTTAAAGGCTACCGACCCGAGCCCAATGCCAGGCGCGGCGTCATCGGCATTCCAATGGGGCTTAATATGTTTGAGCTGCTGCCGTTCTGGCATACATTTTTGACCCGGCTCGGCTTTTCGGTCGTCACTTCCCCGCTCTCCGACCGCGGCATCTATCTGCTTGGGCAGAGTACCATTCCGTCCGATACCGTGTGTTTTCCCGCCAAGCTGATGCATGGGCATATCCAAACGCTGGTCGACAACGGCATCGGCACCGTTTTCTACCCCTGTATGAGCTACAACCTGGACGAAAACTTAGGCGACAACCATTATAACTGTCCGGTCGTCGCCTATTACCCTGAGGTGATAGGGGCAAACATGCCCGAACTGCGCCGTGTGACCTTTATTAAGGATTACGTCGGCATCCATCGACCACACGAGTTCCCCAAAAAGATGCACAAAATACTCACGGGCTATTTTCCGGACGCCGGCATCACACCGGCTGAAGTGCAGGCCGCTGCAAAGGCCGCCTATGCCGAGCAGGACGCCTATCTGGCGCGTATCCGCGAGCGCGGCGAGGCCATAATTGAAGAAGCCCGTGCCAACGGCAGCCCCATCATTGTGCTGGCCGGCAGGCCGTACCACATTGACCCGGAAATCAACCACGGCATTGACAACCTGATTACCAGCTTTGGTGTCGGTGTTATTTCAGAGGATGTTATCAGCGACCGCGTACCGAAATTTTCGGTCAACGTCCTGAACCAGTGGACCTATCATTCGCGGCTTTATGCCGCCGCCCGCTACATCAAGGATCAACCCGACATGCATCTGGTACAGCTTGTTTCGTTTGGCTGCGGTATCGACGCCATCACCACCGACGAGGTGCGCGCGTTGCTTGAGGACGAGGAACGGTTGTATACTCAGATAAAAATTGATGAAATAACCAATTTGGGCGCCGTTAAAATAAGGCTGCGCAGCCTGTTTGCGGCGGTTGAACAAAAAAATGCACACATTGCAGCGGGAGGTAACCGCCATGCATGAACCCCAGGCGCAACCAAATGAAACCGGCCGCGTTATTTTCACAAAAGAAATGCGGCGCGACTATACAATTTTAGTGCCTATGATGGCCCCGATTCATTTTGAGCTGATCCGCAATGTGATGCTCAACGCGGGCTACAAGGTTGAAATTCTCGAAAATTGCAGTCATCAGGTGGTGGAGGAGGGTTTAAAGTACGTCCATAACGACACCTGCTACCCTGCCCTGCTGGTCATAGGCCAGCTGATAGACGCGCTGAACAGCGGCAAATACGACCTTGACCGCACCGCGCTGATGATGAGCCAGACCGGCGGCGGCTGCCGCGCGTCCAATTACATTCATCTGCTGCGCAAGGCGTTGGCCAAATCCGGATACGGCCATTTGCCGGTCATTTCGGCCAACCTGTCGGGCCTTGAGGAGAACCCGGGCTTTCAGGTGACGCTGCCAATGATCCGCAAGCTGATCGCCGCTTTGATTTACGGCGACATGCTGATGCTGCTCTCAAACCAGATACGCCCCTATGAAGATACGAAGGGCAGCGCCGACGGGCTGGTCTCGTATTGGATCGGTGCGCTGACCCGTCAGTTTAATGAAGGGGATGGCTTAACACTGACCCAGATGAGGCGCAATCTTGACCGCATCGCCACCGATTTTGGGCAGGTGCCCATCACCCGCACGCCAAAGGTTCGGGTGGGCATTGTCGGCGAAATTTACGTTAAATACTCCAAGCTTGCCAACAATGAGCTTGAAGCGTTTTTAGCCTCGCAGGATTGTGAGGTTATGCTGCCCGGCCTTTTAAACTTTATGCTGTTCAAGGTGGACAACCGTCTGGAGGACCATAAGCTCTACGGCGGCAACAGCATGAAATATTTTGTTGTCAACGGCTTTATGGATTTTCTGCTGCGCATGGAGCGCATTATGCTTGATGTGCTGGCCAAGCACCCGCAGTTTACGGCGCCGTCGCCCTATCATCACCTTAAAGCGCTCGTCAAGGATATTATCGGCTACGGCAACAAAATGGGCGAGGGCTGGCTGCTCACCGCCGAAATGGTTGAGCTGATTGAAAGCGGCTATGGCAACATTGTCTGCGCGCAGCCGTTCGGCTGCCTGCCCAATCACATCAGCGGCAAAGGCATGATCCACCGCCTGCGCGAGCTGTACGGCAATATCTCGAACATTGTCGCTATCGACTACGACCCCTCCGCCACCCGCGTCAACCAGGAAAACCGCATTAAATTGATGCTTGCTGTTGCCAGAGAACGTCTGGAACAGGAGCTTGGACAAGGGCAGGCTGCCGACAACCGGGAGCCGGTGCTCATATAGCCTGCAGCAAAAGAA
>JAEWYJ010000026.1 GCA_023395695.1 Bacillota bacterium
GGGATAAGCTGCGGATATTCGGAAAAATCCCTCGTTCGGTAAGAGCCTCGGAAATTGCCAAGCTGGGTAAAAGCATTTATGCACATGACCCCAACGGCAAGGTTGCCGCCGCCTATGAAAGCCTGACGGAGAAGCTCCTTGCCTCCTGCGACCCCCATGTAAGGGAGGTGCTTGCCAGTGCCTAAAACAAAAGGAACGCTGGCTCTCGCCAGCTATGATGATATCTTTCAGATTGGCCCTGCCGTACAGACCTCTGTGGAACAGGTGCAGGAGGTTCCCCTGAACGAACTGTTTTCCTTTGAAAACCACCCCTTTCAGGTGCGGGACGACGAAGGTATGCAGGAAACCGCCGAAAGCGTAAAGAAATACGGCGTACTTGTGCCCGGTATTGTGCGACCCCGGCCGGAGGGCGGATATGAAATTGTTGCAGGGCATCGCCGCAAGCGCGCCTGTGAGTTGGCCGGAAAAGCCACCATGCCAGTCATTATCCGCGAAATGGACGATGATGAAGCGACCATTATTATGGTGGATACCAACCTCCAGCGGGAAACGCTTCTGCCCAGTGAAAAGGCATGGGCATACCGTATGAAGCTGGAAGCCCTCAATCATCGAGGTGTGAAGCTGGAGGGCGTTGTACCCGGCACCCTGTCCGCGGATATGGTTGCCAAGCAGGCAGGAGAAAGCAAAAGTCAGATATTCCGTTACATTCGCCTCACCGAGCTGGTGCCTGGCCTGCTGGATAGGACCGATGGGGGCAAGATCGCCTTTAACCCTGCCGTGGAGCTTTCCTATCTCTCCCGCAAAGAGCAGTCGGCACTTCTGGATTGTATGGCGAAATATGAAGCGACCCCCTCCCATTCCCAGGCGCTTCGGCTGAAAAAGTACAGTCAGGCAGGCACTCTCACGGGAGCGCTTCTGGACGAAATCATGGGCGAGGAAAAGAAGCCGCCCGCAAAAATCACTCTGACCGGAAGCCGATTGTCGGAATATTTCCCATCCGAATACACTCCCAAGCAGATGGAAACCGTCATTTTGAAGCTGCTGGAAGGCTGGCGCAGAAAGCGCGCCGCCAATGAATAACAGAACAGGCAGGGCGTTCGTGTAAAAGCGGACGCTCTGTTTTTTTCATTCCCCCATTGCTCTGGTGCGAACGGTATATGCCGTCCGTGCCGGGGCTTTTTTGCTTTTCACAACAATGAAAGGAGGCTGCGGCATGACGCAAAACACAAGGATTTACAATCGGCTCCAAGGATGTTCCAAAGGGCAAAAGGTTTTCGGTGATATACCTTGCCCGGCGTAACCGAGGAACAGATCGCGCAGGCAAAGCAGGTAGATATTCTCGCATATATGCAGCGTCATGAACCGCAGAACCTTGTCCGGCAGGGGCCGAACCGATATGTCCTGCGCGACCACGACAGCTTTGTGATCTCCAATGGGAAATGGTGCTGGAACAGCCGTGATTACGGGAGAAAAACCGCAACGGCACTCAATTATCTGATTGACGTGCGGAATCTGAGCTTTGTGGAGGCCGTTCGTACCCTCTGCGACGATCTTTCCTTGTCTTATGCCCCGCCAGTCCCTAAGCCGGAGAAAAGGCTGCCCTTTAAGCTGCCGCCGCGCAACCGGAACAATGACCGCGTGAGCGCGTATCTGCAAGGCCGGGGCATTGACCGTGAGATAATCGCAGCCTGCATCCGTGCCGGGATTTTATATGAAAGCGCCCTGAATCACAACTGTGTGTTTACCGGCAAGAATGAGCAGGGCAAAACCCGCTTTGGCTGTATGCGCGGTATATCCGGGCAGTTTCGGCGGGATTTGGACGGCAGCGATAAACGCTATGGCTTTCTTCTGCCCCCGGCCAATGCGGAAAACGGCCACCGGCTTGCAATATTTGAAGCACCGATAGATTCCCTTTCCCATCAGAGCATGTGGAAGCAGGGCTATGACGCTTTTGACGGCTGGCGGCTGGCAACAGGCGGCACCTCCATTCTGGCGGTGGAATATTTTCTGGAGCGGCATCCCGGCGTCACCGACTGCTTGATCTGTACGGACAATGACGAGGCCGGTGAACGGCTGGGGAAGCGAATCGCCGGATTGTCCGGTAAGGATACGTTTTCCCATATTGCCTTTGGACGCGCACCGCCGCCTGTAGGAAAGGATTACAACGATACGCTGCTGTTCCTCCGGCACCGGACCAGAGAACAGGAACGGCCATGCCGCCCCAGGGCGGATCATTCTATTTGAGAGGAGAGAAAACAGCATGGAAAACAAACTGCAACAATTTCACAGCGAGGAGTTTGGTAAGGTTCGGGTTCTGGAGATTGAGGGTCAGCCCTGGTTCATTGGCAAAGATGTTGCGGCGGCTCTGGGCTATTCCAATGTCACAAGAGATGTAAAACGCCACGTTGATGAGGAAGACCAAGGGGTTACCGAAATGGTAACCCCCGGAGGAACACAAAAGCTGCTCATCATCAACGAGTCAGGCTTATATTCCCTGATACTGTCCAGCAAGCTGCCGACAGCTAAAAAGTTCAAGCGCTGGGTGACATCGGAGATTTTACCCTCCCTCCGCAGGCATGGGGCATACATTACACCGGAGGTCATCGAACAGATGCTGTCCAGCAGTGATTTTTCTCAGGTTATGCTGGAAACGCTGCTGGAGGAACAGGCGGAAAACGACCGGCTCCGGGAGCGGCTGGACGCGGCACTGCCAAAGGCACGCTACTGCGAGCTTTTGCTCCAGTGCCCCCAGGTGATGCCGGTGAGCATCATCGCCAAGGATTACGGCATGTCAGCCGTCGCCTTCAACCAGCTCCTGCACCGGCTTGGCATTCAGTATCGTGTGGGCGGCATCTGGCTCCCGTATCAGCGTTATGCGGATCAGGGATATACCCGCACCCGCACTTATTACATCAATGAAACCGCAGCTTCGACGCGCACCTACTGGACACAGGCAGGACGCCTGTTCCTGTTTGAAACCCTGCGGGAATGCGGCATCCTGCCGGGTATGACCCGCACTCCGAATCCCGAGGAGGCCGATTCATGACGGCGTTTGCATTTCCCGGCCATGCCCGGTCACCTCCCTCTAAAGCCCCATGTTATAGAAATCAGGAAGAAAGGAGTTGAGGAGCCATTCAAGAACAAGTGAACGAAAAAACCGTGGCGCTCTCCATAAAGACAGCCAAGCTGACAAGCCGAGTGCTGGCAAAGGCCATGGCCGCCGCTCTGCGGCAGATGAAAAAATCCCGCGATACACCCAAGTCCGGCCGTCAGAGCCTGCGCCGCCTGAACCGGACGCTGGGCGGGGATACCTCCAATATTGAGGTCATGGGACGAATCCGGGATTTTGACCGCGTGGCCCGAAAGCACGGCGTCAGCTATCACGTTGAAAAAGACGCAGCCACCGTCCCGCCCAAATATACGGTGTATTTTAAGGCGCGGCAGACAGAGTCGCTGACGGCGGCCTTTTCGGAATACAGCCGGAAAACGCTTAGCAAAACCGCTGAAAAGCCCTCCGTGCTGGGTACGCTGCGCAGGATGAAGGAGCTTGCGAAGAATCAGGTCACCGACCGGGTGAAAAACAAAGATCGGGGAGGTCATGAGCTATGAAGCACCGCGTTCCCGATTGGTTCCCGCTGGTGAAAAAGCGGGTACTGCCCAATATTCCCTATTTGCTGGTATTCTGGTTCTGCAATAAGGTGGGCGGAGCATGGCGGCTGGCGGCCGGAGGTGATGTTATCCAGCAGCTGATTCTCTGTGTCGGCAGGCTGGACACGGCACTGGCAAGCCCCGTACCGTCTTTCGATCCCCACGATCTGCTGTCCGGTCTTGCGGGCACCGCCGCCATCTACGGCATTGTGTATTTTAAAAAGAAGAACGCCAAGAAGTGGCGCAAGGACATAGAATACGGCTCCGCCCGGTGGGGTACGGAAAAAGACATCAAGCCATATATGGACGAGAATCCCGATAACAACATTATTCTGACGCAGACCGAGGGACTGACCATGAACGGCAGACCGCGACCGGCCAAATATGCCCGGAATAAAAATGTGCTGATTGTAGGCGGCTCCGGCTCCGGTAAGACCAGGTTCTGGCTCAAGCCAAACCTCATGCAGTGCCAGTCGGAGAAATACCCGGTGTCCTATGTCTGCACCGATCCCAAGGGCACCGTCCTCATTGAGTGCGGGAAGATGCTCCAGCGGTTCGGCTACCGGATCAAGGTGCTGAACACCATTGATTTTGCCAAATCCATGCATTATAACCCGTTCCAATACATCCGCTCGGAAAAGGATATTCTCAAGCTGGTTACGGCTTTGGTAGCCAACACCAAGGGCGCGCGCCCAGATAGGGCGTAGTAAGAAGTAGAATAAGGCACTACCCACTATGATAACAGTGGAAACGACCCGCCTAACCGATAGGCGAAAGCTGATGCTGGAACATAGCATGGCGGGAAAGCGATAAGTGGCTCTATACACAAGGGTTCGACTGAATTGCTACGTTAAGCGGATATGAGGATAAAACTAAGGAATGTTGAATGCGAGTTTCAAGTCCCCGTTGTGTTCGGGTGGAGGAATGTGTATGTAACTGCCATATGGCGGTATCAACCTCTGATATGAATAACATTACGTTTCACCTTTGCGTAATGGGTTATCGAATCATTCATATGACAAGCCAGAGAACTGGTGAGAACGAAACAAAAGCGAATCCGACAATCCGCACTTGCCAACTTACTGCGTTAACTGGGGATTGCCTAAGTTGGAATGCCTGTAAAGGCTATGCGTAATGCCTTGCGGTGATAAATCCCAAGCCCTCAAAAGGCAAGGGAGATGACGCTGAATATCCAATATGGCAACGGAGTCTTCATAGTAGTCCGCGAGGGTTAATGACCCTTACATGGCGAAGGAAGGCAGTTATTGCATTCTGAAATCAAAATCTGATTAGGGAGGAAAACCTCACAATGAAACCAACAATTGAGATTTTAGATAGAATCAGCAAAAATTCAAGGAACAACAAAGAGGAAATCTTCACAAGGCTCTACCGCTATATGTTACGACCCGATTTGTATTATCTTGCATACAAAAATCTTTACGCCAATAAGGGCGCAGGAACAAAGGGTGTGAATGACGACACGGCAGACGGGTTCAGCGAAGATAAAATCAGCAAAATAATAGGTTCTCTGGCTGATGAAACCTACGCTCCAAGCCCTGTCCGCCGTGAGTATATTCAGAAAAAGCAGAACAGCTCCAAGAAACGTCCGTTGGGCATACCCACATTCACGGATAAAATTGTGCAGGAAGTCTTGAGAATGATACTGGAAGCAGTTTATGAGCCAACTTTCTCATACTGGTCGCATGGTTTTCGCCCAAACAGAAGCTGCCATACCGCACTAAAATCCTTGAAAAAGGGGTTTGCAGGCGTGTCATGGTTTGTCGAGGGCGATATTCGCGGCTGTTTTGACAACATCGACCACCATGTTTTGGTAAATGTCATTAACACCAAAATCAAGGACGCACGGCTGATTAAGCTCGTTTGGAAATTCCTGAAAGCCGGATATATGGAGGATTGGAAGTACCATGCAACCTATTCCGGTTGTCCGCAGGGTGGAATTGTTTCACCGATACTTGCAAATATCTACTTGAATGAGCTTGATAAGTTTGTAGAGAAAACAGCAAATGAGTTCCATAAAAGCAGAGACAGGCACTATACTCCGGAATATGACAAGGTCTCATGGCAGATAGCAAAAGCCCAAAGGCAGTTAAAATCAGCAAAAGGGCAGGATAAAACCGCACTGTTGCAGCGCATAAACCAGTTGAAAATTGAAAGGCACAAGACGCCCTGCAAGTCGAAAACGGATAAGGTCATAAAATATATCCGCTATGCTGATGATTTCATCATTGGCGTAAAGGGCGATAAACTGGACTGCGAGCACATCAAGCAACAGCTATCTGACTTCATTGGCCAAACTCTGAAAATGGAACTTTCGGAAGAAAAAACCCTGATAACCCATAGCAACCAGTATGCAAGATTTTTAGGGTATGACATTCGCATAAGGAGAGACCAGACATTGAAGCCGTGGAAGGGTCATGTAGCACGCACCTTAAATGGGTCAGTTAAGCTATGCGTTCCATTTGCGGATAAGATTATGCCTTTCCTATTCGAGAAGCAGGTTATCCGACAGTTGCATGACGGAGCAATAGAGCCTATCGCACGAAAATATATCTACAGGTGTACGGATTTGGAGATTGTATCAACGTACAACTCCGAGCTTCGCGGTATCTGCAACTACTACAATTTAGCCAGCAATTTCAACAAGCTACAGTATTTTGAATACTTGATGGAATATAGCTGTCTGAAAACTCTTGCCGGTAAGCATTGCACCACCAGCAGGAAGATTATCCAAAAGTACCGTGATGGCAAGGGTGGCTGGAGTGTGCCCTACAAAACGAAAAAGGGCGCTAAACGCCGCAATTTCGCCAAGTTTATGGATTGCAAGAACAGTGACAATTTTAGCGATACAGTCATTGATTTCGTAAAATATGCCAAGGCGAGAACAACTTTTGAGGATAGATTATCCGCTAAGGTTTGTGAATTATGCGGAAAGACCGATGTACCTCTTAAAATACACCATGTGAACAAAGTGAAGAACCTCAAAGGAAAACAAGATTGGGAAATTGTGATGATAACTAAAAAGCGCAAGACCTTAGCGGTCTGCAAGAGCTGTCATCATAAAATCCAGCATCCTTGAATGACACTGATTTGAAGCAATGATGGCGAGCCGGATACATCGAGAGGTGTAAGTCCGGTTCTGAGAGGGGCTTGGGCAAACCTACCGCAGAAATGCGGCAAGGCGGCTCTTTCCTACTCTACGAGGGGAAATCCGGGGACGACTTCTGGGTCAAGGCAGAAACGTTGTTGTACTGCGCTTTGATCGGCTATATCCACTATGAAGCCCCCGACCGGGAGCGCAACATGAATACGCTGGTGGAAATGATTAACGCCATGGAGGTCAGAGAGGATGACGAGTCCTATAAAAATGCGGTAGACTTTATGTTCGACGCGCTGGAGGAGCGTTCACCCCAGCATTTCGCTGTGCGGCAATATCGAAAATATAAGCTGGCGGCGGGAAAAACAGCAAAATCCATCCTGATTTCCTGCGGAGCCAGATTAGCTCCCTTCGACATAAAAGAGCTGCGGGAGCTGATTGCTTACGACGAGATGGAGCTGGACACGCTGGGCGACCGCAAGACCGCCCTGTTCATTATCATTTCGGATACGGACGACAGTTTTTCCTTTATTGCCGCCCTCATGTACAGCCAGCTTTTTAACCTCCTGTGCGATAAGGCCGATGCTCTATATTGTAAAGGGGGAAGTTAAAAACCCCCGAATACACATAGGCAGTCAGAACGTTTGCGGCACAAACGGAAGGATACGGCCCCGGCTTTCAGCCGGGAATGGACACGGCAATCAATGCGCCCACAGCCCTGCCCTGCGCGGCCACGTTGGGCTGATGTGGGCATCTGCGGGATTACCCCCTGCGGAGGGGGAAGCTCCTGCCGTGCGCCGCACACATCCATGGAGCGAGGGGCATGCAC
>JAEWYJ010000061.1 GCA_023395695.1 Bacillota bacterium
CTGCCTTTTCGCAGGTGAGATTTATTTTAGCACATTTAAGAAAGTCTGTCAACAACTTCTTTTCTTTTTTGTGGCTGTTGTCGGGTTTCTTGTGTGTCCCCCGCGACAGCTTAGTTATAATATCACGCCTCAGTCGATATGTCAACAGGTTTTTGCAAAAAACTTGCCGTTATTTTGCTGCTCGGCCAAAACCGCTTTAATATCGCTTTTTATTGACGCTTTAATCAGATTATGACATAATACTTTACATATTAATATATATGGGAGTTCTGACCATGCCAATTAACATTCCTACCACATTACCCGCAACAAAGGTTTTAGAGGCGGAGAACATTTTTGTTATGAGCGAGGAGCGCGCCCGCAATCAGGATATTCGTCCGCTCCGCCTTGTGATATTAAACCTTATGCCCAAAAAGATTGAAACTGAAACCCAGCTGCTGCGTTTATTGGGCAACACCGCTATTCAGTCGGACGTCGAACTGCTGCAGATCGGCGGGCATATCCCCAAAAACACACCGAGCGACCATCTGTTCAAATTCTATACGAGCTTTGACGAGATCAGGGATCAGCGCTTTGACGGCCTGATCATTACCGGTGCGCCAGTGGAAACTCTGCCGTTTTCTGAGGTGGATTACTGGGACGAGCTGTGCGAAATTATGGCGTGGTCGCTGACTAACGTCTATTCGACGCTGCACATCTGCTGGGGGGCACAGGCCGGGCTTTACTACCATTATGGTATTGATAAGCTGGCGCTGCCCGAAAAAATGTTTGGCGTGTTCGAGCATACTGTTTCCAACCGGAACCATCGCCTGATGCGCGGTTTTGACGAGGTGTTTTGGGTGCCGCATTCCCGCCACACCACCATTGCTGAAAGCGACGTGGAAAAAGTGGACGGTCTTGAGATTCTTGCCCGATCGGACGAGGCGGGGGTGTACTGCATCGCGGGGCGGGACGGTCGCCAGTTCTTCATTATGGGACACAGCGAATATGACCGCGAAACGCTGGCCAATGAATATTTCAGAGACCGCGACAAAGGGTTGGATATCAAGCTGCCCCGTCATTACTTTCCGGAAGACGACTCTACAAAGTCGCCGCCTCTTTGCTGGCGTGCGCATTCGAGCCTGTTGTTTTCCAACTGGCTCAACTACTTTGTCTATCAGGAGACGCCGTTTGACCTGACCCAGCTTCCGCCCCACAGCAAAGGGGGTGGCCGGTGATGAAGGCAGCCATATTCGATATGGACGGCACCCTGCTCGATTCAATGGGCATGTGGTACGGCCTTGCGCCTGCGTTTTGCAAAAAGCACAGCATTATCTGGTCGCAGCAGATTGCAGACGACCTGCTCGGTATGGCGTTCCCCGAAGCGGCCGGCTATTTTACCGAGCGCTTTCCGCACCTGAATATGACGCCGGACGAGCTGATTGTTGCGTGGAACGGCATGATACGTTTCAGCTATATGCACGAGGTTCTGCCAAAGCCGTTTGCCGTCGATTATATCCGGCAGCTTAACAGAAGCGGCATTCCCTGCGCAATTGCCACCATGACAAACCATGCGCTGGCCGATGCTGTGCTGGCGCACCACGGCATTACGCCACTGGTTGAGGTTGTGCTGACGCCCGAGGATGTCGGAGGCGTCGGCAAGGACAGGCCCGACATCTATTTGGAGGCAGCGCGCCGTCTGGGCGTACCCGCGACTGAGTGCATTGTCTTTGAGGATACGCTGCTCGCGATTGAAACGGCGGCAAACGCGGGCTTTACGGTATGGGGCATTGATGAACCGCTGCAGCAGGGCCGGCGCGATATTCAAACCGCCTGCCACCGCTATGTCCATAGCTTCAGGGAACTGCTGGATGATTAACCGCGAGGTAAACTGCCAATGAATACTGTCAAGTTGCGCATGGCCTGCGCCAAAGACGCGCAGAGCCTGCTTGATATTTATACGCCTTACATTGAAAATACCGCCGTCACCTCTGAGGAAGCGGCGCCTTCTCTCGAAGAATTTAAAAGCCGTATGGCCGACGCGCTGCGCAGGCATCCATATATTGTCTGCGCTATTGACGGCAAAATTGCGGGCTACGCCTACGGGCACAGTTACCGGAGCCGCTCGTCCTACCGCTGGGGCGCCGAGCTTTCGGTTTATGTCTCAGGCGACTGCAAAAGCAGCAGCGTTGGCGTGGCACTGTACAGCGCGCTGATCGCAATTTTGCGGCTCCAGGGTTATCGAACGGCCTACGGCATTGTCATTCTGCCCAACCTGCCCAGTCAGCGCCTGCACGAATATCTTGGCTTCTCCGCCAAGGGCATTCTGACCAACGCCTGCTGCAAGCTTGGCCGTTGGCACGACATTATAACCTACGAAAAGCACCTCGGCGCTTTTTTGGAAAATCCGCCGGAGGTTATGCCGGTATCCGGCTTGGATGACTGGGATTTGCGGGAGATCTTTAACCGGTATGCCTCGGTTGTCAGTAACCGCAAAACAATATTGCGGCTTAATAAAAGCCGCAATGGTTTTTGGGTTATTCCCTAGTCGGCATCTCCGACCAATACAAATTGCTTTAACAGTAAAAACACCGCCAGACATAGCAGCGGAACATTAGGCCGGCGCTGTGTCAGCGACCAGACGCCCGCCGCCAGCGTGCCTGCCCCTACCATACCACCGATAATGTCAGGCACCAGCTTTTTTTCGGTATCAAACAGCGCCGCATAAATCAGCCGCAGCATGCTGCCCCCGTCCAGACCACGCACCGGCAGCAGATTGAAGATTGATAAAAGCAGGCTGATTGCCGCAAACCGCGGAAAAAATGGCTTGAGCAGCAGTGCAAGCACAATGCCCGCCAGCGGCCCGGCTGTCAGAATCATCAGTTCCTGCCGCAGGCCGGGTAAGCGCCGATAATGGGGAATGATCTGCGCGCAGCAGCCGCGCAGTCTCAGCTGCAAGACACCGTTATGGGTGGCCACCAGCGCCAGCCAGTGCCCGGCCTCGTGCACGAGCGCCGCCAGCAGCAGCCAAAGTGCGTCTCCGCCAAAATACACGGCGACCGCTATTATCGCGAAAAACCAGAAGTCGCAGGTAATCAGCGGGCGGCGCTTTTGGTAAGCTCTTATAAAGTCTGCCATCTGGTGCACTCCGCCAGCGGATTGGCCGCCTTGCCGTTTATAATCAGCTCAAAATGCAGGTGCGGCCCGGTAGAAACGCCGGTATTGCCTACAAAAGCGAGTGTTTCACCCTGCCGCAGGCGCATACCGACCTGAACGGCCACCGCGTTGCAGTGGCAGTAACGAGTCTGATAGCCGCCGTGGTCCAGCGTGACAAATTTGCCGTAGATCTGAGATTCACCCGTTTCTATTACCACGCCGGGCCACGCCGCACCGATAGGCGTATGAAGCGGCGCGGCAAAATCAACCCCGGTGTGAAAGTCCGGCTTTTGGGTGATAGGGTGTGTCCTGACACCAAACGAAGAACTTATAATACCCTGCACCGGCTGCCGCATCGGCGCCGAAAGCAGCGGTGTGATATTGGTAACGCCGTCGGGCAGGCTGGTTTCGGTCCGGGGCAAAAACAGCAGCTGACCGCCCTGTCCGGCCGGTGTGGCTACCTCAATCCTCGGAGAAGTGCCAACCTGATTTAAAATAAGCTCAAGGATGCTGCGCAGGCGGGAAATTTTATCGGAATCCTTCATTTTCTGCACTACTGAAAAGACCTCCACCGCCTCGGTTTCTTTGGATATCAGCGTAAAGAATGCCGTCTTTACATCGGTCATACCCATAAAGCCGCTCATAATAAACGCCGCTGTCAGCATCATAACGCAAAGCATGCTTTGCAGCAGCGTTATAAACATAAATTTGCCCTCCTGCCCGTCGCCGCGCACGGCCGTCCGGCGGCGCCCTGCCGATCCCAAGGCGGAATGCATTCTTCTGCCAACCATGTCCACACCTCCCCAGAGAAGCCTATGCGCCTGCAAAACAAGTTATGACACAAGTGCGCCGCCGGAACCAAAGCACAGGCATTCTGCTGCAATTTTTTGTTTCTGCCGTGTTATGCTGCACGCCCTATGGCCAAGCGCCCCAAACAAAAGGGTTGATTTTTGCACGCTAATGTGCTATTCTAATCACGCTGCTCCGTTTGGGCAACAGATGTCTGCGTGTCGGCGTCATCAGTGCTTTTAGCGGCAGCCGTTAGATTCTCTGGAGAGTCCCGCAAAGGGCGCCGAAGGTGTAAGTTTGGGTAAAACCAAGCGATCTCTCAGGCAAAAGGACAGAGTTTGGTATTGCTTTAAGATATCACTGTTCTCATTTCTCCGGAAGGTCGAAACGAAAGTTTCGGCTTTATTTTTTTGTATGTAGGAGGAAAAGGAATCATGTTAGCAACAATGGACGAACTCATCGTATGGTTTGATGATCTGGTATGGGGGTTGCCGCTGATCGTATTCATTCTGATCACCGGCATTTATCTCACGGTGCGGCTCAATCTGCTACAGCTGTTTCATCTGCCCCGGGCACTGGCATTCATGGTTAAAAACGAGGAAAGCGGCCACGGTGAGGTCACCAGTTTCGGCGCGCTGTGCACCGCCATGTCCGCCACCATCGGCACCGGTAATATTGTCGGCGTGGCAACCGCCATCTACGCAGGCGGCCCCGGCGCGCTGTTCTGGATGTGGGTCGCCGCCTTCTTCGGTATGGCCACCAAATACGCCGAGGGTGTTCTTGCGATAAAATATCGCGAAATCGCGCCCGACGGACACGTGCTGGGCGGCCCCTTTTACTACATTGCGCGCGGCATGGGCAGGCAGTGGCGCTGGCTGGCAAAGCTTTTTGCTTTTTTCGGTATGGGCGTCGGCTTGTTTGGCATCGGTACCTTCACGCAGGTCAACGGCATCTCATCAGCGGTTAAGGGCTTCTTCGATGCCGACAGCCGCTTTACCGTTTCTATTTTCGGCGCACAGTACTCCTGGGCGGTTGTAATCGCGGGCGTTCTTGTAACGTTGTGCAC
>JAEWYJ010000080.1 GCA_023395695.1 Bacillota bacterium
CCTATATACTGGGCATATCGCACATGGTCCACCGCCTCGTGGTAAGAAAACTGAAGCGAAGCAATGTCGTTATAAACGTGCCCCTTGCCAATAACAAGGCTGAACGGCAACGGCTCAACCGCTTCTAGCACAGCCTGTTCAAGGCTGCAAACCCATTCCCGAATTTGTATCAGCGCGGCATCCTGAGAAAAAAACAGCACAGAAGCGGAAATATCTTTATCGGCAAAAAAAGTGACGATACGGCGCTCTTCCGGAACGGCTGCGCGAAAAATGCGTACAACACTCCGTTGAAACAGCTCCAGCTCAACCATATCAGGACGCTGATTTTCCGGATAAAACAAGAGCCCGGCTACCACCATATAGCGGCCCCGGCACAGATGCGCGTGCCCAATGCCCTCAAGCGTAGCCATTATCTGCTGTGGACTGACGTTTTTACCGCTTAGAATACCGCGCAGCAGCTGCTCGATTATATCCCCGGCAATATTTTGCATCAGCGCTTTGTGCAGCTCGTTTTTCCCCATGCTGTTCAAAAATGCCAGCTCAAGATAATCGGCCTCGTTGCGGATTTTTTTAAGGCTGCCGGCATTCTCCTGAAGCCCCGGGGCTTCAGGAGAAGTGGTGATTCGAATTAATCGGTTTATCGGCCGATAGACCTCTTTTGTAATATAAAGCGTGAACAGCTGGCTTATGAGTATATAAAACAGAAGCACCGGTAACAAGAGGCCCAGCAAGGTCGAAAGTGAAATGTCGGCATTTTTGTGGTTGATACGCGTAATAAACTTCCAGCCCAACAGGTCGGAAATATGCGCATAATAACGCGCGTGCGTATTAGCCTGGTCGGCATTCATAAACAGCGCGCTGTTTTCAAAATCGGCCAGCTGCGGTCCGGCGGCCATATAATCAAACAATAACTGGCCGCGTTCGTCATATACGTAGATGGTGCTGCCAAATTTTTCGTTTTCAGCATGAATAATGTTATAGAGCTCAACCCGGTTTATCTCCAGAAATAAAGCGCCAAGAAAGTTAGGGGTGCAATAATCGGCGGCTAAAAAGATCCGCCGGTTGTGCAGCAGCACCTTCCATTCGCTGAGAACCTCGGGATTTCTGTCCGCGCTGCGCTGTTCGAGATAGCTATAAATGACGTCGCGGTCGCCAAGATGCTCCAGATTCATATAGGTGCCGCTGTAAACATAAACTTCATCGGTGTAGGGCAGATAAAAATAGGCCTTTCGAACCAGCGCATTTTCCTCAACAAGGTTGTCAAGCGCGCTGACAATGCGATAAGCTGTATCGGTGTCAAGCAGCGTGGGCGTAATCATGGCGGAAATAAAGTCCCGTGCGCTCATATTGCTGACCATATTATTGGCCAAAAGGTCAAACACCAGCTCAACATCCGAGCCGATGCGCTGCAGCTGAAAGAGATTCAGTTCGTCTATGCTGTTTTTCTGATGACGTACAATCAAATTATTGATAAACGTTCCAAAAATTAATATCGTAATAATCGAGAGCACAGTTAAAAGCGCAAGGGTTTTGTAAAAAAGACTCTTGCGCTTTAGAACACTATAAAGAGATTTTTCGTTGCTCATGTATCGTACTCCCCTCCGTGGAACCGCTTGGCAAGAAGAGTAGGTTATTTGTATGCCTGCATCAATTATACCATTCGCCATACAGGATGCAAGCAGGATGGGCCCAATAATAGCCCACCCCGCTTGCGAAAGGAAAAAGGTGGTGGTGTTTTAGTTATTTTTTCAATGCATCAAAGAACGCGTTCACCGTGTCGTCGCCAAGGTCGGCGCGCAGCATGTCTTCTACAGTACCGGCCTTATCAGCCATCGCCTTGAGCTCGGAATCGGGCAGCTCAATAAGCTCCATTCCTGCGTCGAGTAAATTTTTCAGGTCGTCCTTGGAGCTTTTTGCCATGGCATCGGCGGCAAAGACGCGGGCTTCATCAGCGGCCTGTGTAAATACCGACTGATAGTCGGCGGGCATGCTGTCAAACAGCGCTTTATTGACGATGAAGAGATTCGGATATAAAATGTGGTGGGTATTGACGACATATTTTTGAACCTCATGGAATCCTGCGGCAAGCGCTGTGTCGTAAGGATTTTCCTGCGCATTAACCAAGCCCTGCTGCAGCGAGAGATAAAGCTCACCAAAAGCCACCGGCGTGGGGTTGGCGCCTACGCCCTTCCAAAATGCGATGTGGTACTTATTCTCCAGCGTGCGCAGATTCAAGCCTTTAAACTCGGCAACCGTGCGCAGCGCCTTGCTGGAGGTAACCTCGCGGAAAGAAGCAGCCTGTGCAAAGCTCATAAACTTATAGCCGGACTTTTCAAAAGATTTTATAAGTACGTCTGAATAGGCACTGTTGTTGAGCACCTTATCAATCTGCTGCTGCGTAAGCCCGTAAAAAGCATAGGGCAAATCGAGCATGGCCAGCTCCGGCACAAAGGAAACAGCAGGTGCGGGCTGAAAAATCATACCGCCAATGTCACCAGTCTGTAGGCTCTGCAGCATTTCGCCATAGGTTCCCAGCTGAGAGCCGGAGTAAACGTCCACGGTAATTTTTCCGCCGGATTTCTCCTCAACCAGGCGCTTGAATTCCAGACAATACCGGTCTCCTATTGAACCCTCGGCAGCACCGTGCCCGAAAATATAATGGAACGTACCGCCGCTAAGCGCGGGGCTATCCGACGCGGGCGTCTGTGTACCGGCGGCAGACGCGGGGGCGGGCGTCGCGGACGCGGGCTGACCACCGCCGCAGGCTGCCAGCATTAACACAATGGCTACGGAAAGGGTAACTGCAAAAATCTTTTTCATCTTCTGTGTCTCCTTTTTTTATTTTAATAGTAAAAGACTAAACTGTGGCACAAAAGTAATAATGAAAAGCGCGATCATAAAGAACCCGATCAGCGGTATCGCCTTCTTGCCCACCGTTAAAACAGGGGTATCGATCATGGGCGAAACCACAAAAATATTCAAGCCAAACGGGGGTGTGACCAGACCGACGGCCAGACAGGCCACCATTATGACGCCGAAATGAATGGGGTTAATGCTGTAAAGCTTCAGGGTGGGCAGCAGGATTGGCGCCATAATCACAATGGCAGGGCCGGTGTCCATGACCATTCCAAGAAGGAAAAACAGCAGAACAATAAACAGCAATACCGCAAAGCTTGAGGTAAAGGTTTCGGCCATGTAGACAGAAATTGTCTGCGGTATCCGCAAAAGTGCCAGCACGCGTCCAAAGGCGTTGGCCAGAGCCAGAATAAAGCAGATGGGCGCATAGCCGCGTACCGAGGACAAAATCAGCGGCCAAATATCCTTTAGCTGCATGGATTTATACACCCAAAGGCTGATAACGAGCGAATAAACAACCGAGATACACGCCGCCTCGGTCGGCGTAAACAGGCCGGAATAGATGCCGCCCAAAATGATAACCGGAGAAAGCAGCGCCCATGCGCTTTCCTTTAAAATTGAGAACAGTCCCTGCTCTTTGAGCGCACTGTAATTTTGTGCGATCTGCGCTTTGTCCTCGCCGTTAATTTTGCAGTAGATAACCGCGTACGCCATCAGCAGCACGCCTATGAGAATGCCCGGAATAACGCCGGCAATAAACAGGTTGCCAACCGAAGCGCCGGTTGCAAGCCCGTAGAGCACAAAGGGAATGCTTGGCGGAATAATAACGCCCAGACTTCCGGCTGTTGCAATAAGCGCGCCGCAGAATACCTTGTCATACCCAAGCCCCACAAGAATCGGTAAGGTCATAGCGCCCACCGCCGCCGTAGTAGCCGGGCCAGAACCGGAAATGGCACCATAAAACAAACATGTAATGACAGCCGCACAAGGCATACCTGCTGTGCGCTTTCCGATAAAATAAGCAAATACATTAAACAGCTTTCTTGAAATTCCGCCCCGCGCCATAAGAACGCCGGCAAGAATAAACAGCGGAACCGCCAGAATTGGCGTACTGTCGGCGCCGCCGAATATCGCCCGGATAACCGCCTCATAAGATGTGGCTCCGGTGGTTCTCATTAGCGTCGGCCAAATGGTAGTAATGCCAAGCGCCGTTACTATTGGCATGCCGACAACAAGGCCCACCATAAAGACGATAAAAATTGTAATGCCCAATTTGGTTTCCTCACTTTCCAGTCATTGTAGCAGGCCGTCTTATTCCAGCACTTCGCTTGCCGCGGCGTTGATTTCCGGCGCTTTTCCGGACAGCTCCCAGTAAAGCTGCTGCACACAGCGCAAGGACGCCAACGCAAAACCGACGGGTACAATAAGATAAATCAGGTACATTGGCAGCTCCATTGCCGGACTGGTTTGGCCGCTTCTTCTAATATTGAGCATGACAAACACGGCATAATAGGCCAAAAAAGCATAAAAAGCGGCAGAAATCAGCTGAATTAAACTCTCCGCCAGTCTTTTAATGGGCTGAGGCAACAGGTTCAGTAAAAGATCGACGCGCAATATGGTCTTGTTGCGGATTGTGTAGCCGATACTCAAAAGAACAGTCCATATGTACAGGTACCGGGCCAATTCTT
>JAEWYJ010000131.1 GCA_023395695.1 Bacillota bacterium
TAATCCAGAGCTTGGCGGGTTCGACATGCCCGTTGGGTACCCCACCATTCAGGAATTCCGCCAGATCTTTGATGATGCCGATTTCATGGGTAAGGTCGCCGGGTTCTACGACAAGGCCGGCTATAGACTGCTGGGCTACGCCGACCAGACCTTCCGCGTCATGTCCTCCAACAAGAAGGTTGAAAAGCTGGCCGACTTTGCCGGCGTCAAGATCCGTACGATGGAAAACCCCAACCACATGGACTTCTGGAAGGCCATTGGCGCAGCACCGACCCCCATGGCTTTCGGTGAGCTTTACACCGGCTTGCAGCAGGGCACCGTTACCGCTCAGGAGAACCCCTATGCGGTTATTGCGGCCAACAAGCTGTATGAGGTTCAGGATTATATTATTCAGACCAACCATCTGCCCCACATTCTGGCTCTGATTATGAATCCGGCCGAGTATAACGGGCTCAACGATGAGGAAAAAGCGATTCTCGATCAGGCTGTTGCCACCGCTACCGCTTATGCGCGCGAGCAGGCCGACCAGCTTGAAGCCGATAAGACCAAGGTCATTTCCGACTCCGGTACCGAGATCGTTCCGGTTTCCGCGGAGCTCTATGCTGAGATTAAAGCCGCCGCGCAGCCTGTGTATGATACCATCGCCGGCAAGGTTGGTCAGGATCTCGTCGACGCTTACCTCGGCAAGTAAATTCTAACCACTCATATTCAGCGGGCGGCCGGTCCGCCCGCTGAATACTTAAAAGAGGATCAACCATGATTACTGTAGATACCAAGCTGATTGCCCTTATGGGAAATCCTTTACGTCAATCCTTTGCCCCCAGAATGCAAAACGAGGCTTACCGCGCGCTCGGATTGGATTTCCTGTACTTTCCGCTGGAGGTTGAAAACGACCATCTCGGAGATATGGTACAGGCCTTCCGCAGCCTGAACAGCCCTGGCTTTGCCGTGACCAAGCCCAACAAAATTAAGGTCATTGAATATCTTGACGGCATGGATGAATTTGCAGAAAAGATGGGCGCTGTCAACACGGTGGTTAAGCGTGACGGCAAGCTGATCGGTTATAACACCGACGGCCCCGGCTTTATCCGCGCACTGACGCTTGAAACCGGCTGCGACATTAAAGCCGGAACCTTTTTTGCCTTTGGCGCCGGTGGCGCCGGGCGCGCCATTTGCTGTGCGCTGGCTTTTCATGGAGCCAAAGAAATTATCATAGTCGACCGTTTTGATGCCGCTGCCCGGAGTCTGGCCGAGGACATCAACACGAGCTTTGCGCCGGTCGCCCGGTGGATACCCTTTGAGGAGAAGGCGCAATACGAAAAATGCATCGGCGAATGCGGTGTTGTCATGAACTGCTCCGGTGTGGGCATGTATCCGCATACCGACGAGACGCCAATAAACGCAGCGCTGCTTCACGCAGGGCAGATTGCGTTTGACGCGACCTATAATCCGCTTAAAACACGCTTTCTGGAGGAGGCCGAAAAAGTCGGCTGCCGCATTCTCAACGGCCTTGGCATGAGCATTCATCAGGGCGCCATTCAGGTGAACCTCTGGTCGGGGCTGCCTGAACCGGTTGAGATTATGACTGAGTCGATCAGCAAAATTGTTGCTGAAATTCAGGCCGGCCAAAAATAATATCGCTATCTTCTCTCATACTCTTATTCCTTTCACGTGATAAACCCGGCATAGGAGAATTATTGGCATGACAGAAATTCTGGGCAAGGTCCTTCCACTGCTCTTTCTTATTGCATTAGGCTACGTCTTGCAGCAAGTGCAATTCTTTGGGGAAGAGGCCTTTTTCAAGCTGCAAGCGCTGGTGCTTAACATTGCAATTCCGTGTATGCTGTGCACCACTTTCATTAATCTGGATGTTGACGTCTCCTATGCCTGGCTAAGCGTGGCATTTTTCGCCCTAATGGTTATTCTGCTGGGGCTGGGTTTCATCATTTATCGCATATTCCCGATCAAACACAGCTTTTTTCCGTTTTTGTTGACCTCGTTTGGCTTTGGAACCACATCCATGCCTTTTTACGTCGCTTTATTCGGTCAAGAAAATTTGAAGTATCTGAGCATTTTGGGCGTCGGTCACGAGGTTTTTATTTCTCTTATTTTTCTGCCGCTGGCGCAGACACGCCTGCGCGGTGATAAAATAACGCTGCGTCAATTGCTTAAATCCTTAAAAAGCCCGTTTTTACTCATGACTTTTCTGGGACTCTTTATTCGTGTTTTCGGCTTGCGCGAGTTCCTTTTTCATAATGCGCTGGGGCTGGGCCTCTATGGTGCGGTTGAGCGACTCGGCTCAGTTTCGCTGACTCTGACGCTTATTATTATCGGTTACCGGCTAAAGCTTTCGGACAGAAAAAATCTTAAAGAGAGCGCTTTATACGTCGGAATACGCTATGCGGTTTCGCTTAGTGTGGCTTTTGTGTTTAAGCTCATCGTTATCGACCGCCTGATTGGGCCTAATGCGCTGTTCGATGCGGCGTATTATATTCTGCTGTGGCAGCACAGCTCTATTGCGCTCACTGTTCTGGTTGGGCAAAACTGTTCGCGTGAGGATCACGAGTTGGTTACCAACGCGTTCGTTTTAAATACCGTCGTCGGTATATTGCTTTTTGTTATTTACTCCTTAACTATTTGAATTTCCGAAAGGATGATTGCTTTGAAACGAGAATATTCGCTGGCACACCTGACCGCACTGCGCTGCCCGCCGCCCGAGTTGGTCTATACCGCCAAGCTGGCCGGTTATGACTACGTCAGCCCCCGCATTGTTAACCTTGGCATTAAGGGCGAGTCCAATTACGACCTTGCGTCTCAGCCCGACATGCTTCGGGATACGCTCAATGCAATGGAAGATACCGGCATTCGCGTGCATGATATTGAATTGCTTCGTATTTTGCAGGATACCGATGTCAAGAAGTACGAGGCAGCCATTGAAGTAGGCGCTCGGCTTGGCGCGCGTCATGTGCTCAGCAGCATTTGGACGCCCGATAAGGATGTTTACTTAGAAAAGTTTGCGCAGCTGTGCGACTTGGCCAAGTCCTACGGATTGGGTGTGCAGCTTGAATTTGTCACATGGGCCGATGTGGTTGATCTGGCTCAGGCCAAAGAGGTGCTTGTGACCATTAACCGCGATAACGCAGGTATTATGGTGGATACACTGCATGCCTACCGTTCCCGCGTTGCACCCGAAGAGCTGGATGACTGCCCGGTGAGCTGGTTTAAATTCTGCCATATCTGTGACGGCCCAGCCGATATTCCCACCGATAAGCAGGAGCTGCTGGCGGTAGGCCGGGATGGGCGGTATTATGTCGGCGAGGGCGTCATTGATATTGCCGCCTATGTCCGCCGGATGCCGGAGGATACGGTATGCAGCATTGAGCTGCCGCACATTAAGCGCATTGCCATTTATGGCGCTGTGGAGCATGCGCGTCGCTGCATTGAGTCCGCCAAGTCTTATTTTGCTGCGCATAATATGTAAATTGCCATTCCACTTCATTTTGCCGCATAATCTTTTCATTCAACCGCAAAGGAGCGGCCGCATCGGCATGCGGTCGCTCCTTTGCGGGCCATAGGGGCAACCTGTATTATTCGTTTTGGCTATAATGCCCGCGGGTTTTGATTGCTTTTGTCGCAGCGACCGCATCGCGGGCGGGTTTTGGGTCAATGTGCTATAACATATATGGGGGCAATACCTCGGCAACGAGAGCGGCCTCTTTTGTGGCTGATATTTTGCCGGACAGCGTCAGGCAACGCGGTGACTTAGCCGGCAGAAAATGCGTCCGTCAATCCGATCAATTCCGAAGATATTATTTAGTGCAGTTTTCTTATTGACACCAGGGGGCTGGCTGTGTTATTGTCCATTTAACAACGCTTTTATTTTATTGTGGCGCAACGGCCTTGCGCCGCTGCTGAAGTGGGATCCCGTTGACATGCTTGTGTCATGGGGTCTTTTTTGTTGCACAAAGCTAAAAAGACGGCCAGGGCCGGCAGGTAAGGGGAGACGGCGGCATGCGGGGGGTGCTATTTTAATCAATATAGCCGTGTCACATAATTTTAGAAGGGGTCATAATACGAAGGAGGAATTGCCATGAAGGTTGGCTGCGTTAGGGAAATTAAAAACAATGAGTATCGCGTCGGGCTTACACCCGATAATGTCAGGGCCTATACCGGCGCGGGACATACCGTTTATATCCAAAGGGATGCGGGGCTGGGCTCCGGTTTTTCCACAGGGGAATACCGTCAGGCCGGTGCGGTAATTTTGGAGGACGCGCAGTCGGTGTGGAACAGCTGTGACATGATGGTTAAAGTCAAGGAGCCGCTTGAGCCGGAATATGCATTCTTCCGGGAAGACCTTATTCTGTTTACCTATTTGCATCTGGCGGCCGACCGCCCGCTGACCGACGCCTTGCTCAAAGCAAAGGTTAAGGGGGTGGCGTATGAAACGCTGATGGAGCGTGACGGCAGTCTGCCGCTGCTGGCGCCTATGAGCCAGATTGCGGGCCGCCTGAGCGTTCAGGAGGGTGCAAAATATCTGGAAAAGCCGTTCGGCGGCTCGGGCGTGCTGCTTTCGGGCGTACCCGGAACCCCCAAGGCGAACGTCGTTATTCTCGGAGCCGGAACGGTGGGCGCAAACGCCTGTAAAATTGCCGTCGGTATGGGGGCCAATGTTACAATCTGCGATATCAGCCTGCCGCGTCTGGCTTATCTTGACGACCTCTTCGGCGCGCGCATTCAAACCCAGTACAGCACCGATGAGGCGGTTGAAAAGGCGCTGACGCAGGCTGATCTGGTCATAGGCTCGGTGCTCATCCCGGGCAAAAAAGCACCCAAAATCATCAAAAGAGCCTATCTCTCAAATATGCGGCCCGGCAGCGTTATTGTGGATGTGGCGGTCGACCAGGGCGGCTGCTGCGAGACGACCAGAGTTACCTACCACGACGCACCCACCTTTGTTGTGGACGGTGTGCAGCATTATTGTGTTGGCAACATGCCCGGCGCTGTACCCAGAACCTCGACCATTGCGCTGACCAACGCCACGCTGCGCTACGGACTGGAGATTGCGGGCAGCGGACTGGAAGCAGCTTGTAAACGGCATAGCACAATTTATTCGGCCGTCAATACCTATGATGGCGTTTGTACCTGTCAAAATGTTGCCGAGGGGTACGACATGGCCTGCACCGACGTAAGAACGCTGTTTTGATCCATATTGCTTCGCAATACCCTTTTTTCACGCAAAAGGAACGCTTTTGAAAGGCGTTCCTTTTGCGTTGATAGAACTTTAGGCAAGTGATTCTTTAAAAATTGGCATAATCTCATAAAAGCAGCGCTGTGGCCAATACTATGGGCGAGGTGATTTTTATGTCGAAAGCCAGTGTATATTTTACCGTGACCAATGTCAACGGCAGACATGACGTTAAGCAGCTCAAGCGAGAATTGGATACCTTCAGAGGGG
>JAEWYJ010000045.1 GCA_023395695.1 Bacillota bacterium
CTGCTCAGGCGGGCGTGAGCGCACGCCGCCGCGGGCGTACGGAATAATGCAATAGGCGCAAAAACGGTCGCAGCCGTCCTGTATTTTAAGGTAGGCGCGCTGAAAGCTGTCGTCAAACCGTTCGGCGTTTAAAGGCTCAAACGGCTCGTCCGGCGCAAAGGTGCCAATATCCACCCTGCGGCGGCGGTTTTCAAAATAGTTGAGCACCAGCGTGACGAGCTGGGCCCTGTCCTTGGTGCCGGTGATAATGTCGGCCTCGAGCAACGCGGCGGCCTCCTCGGGGGAGGTTTGGGGCATGCAGCCGGTCAGCACCAGCGCGGCGTCGGGCAGCTCCCGGCGCAGCCTCCGAACCATCTGACGGGTTTTCCGGTCGGCCAGCGACGTGACGGTGCAGGAATTGATGACCACAAGGTCGGCTTTGCCGCCCATCTCGGCAAAAAAGCCGTGCTGTGCAAAAAGCCCCTCCAACGCCTGCGTTTCATATTGGTTGACCTTGCAGCCCAGCGATATAAATCTAGCGCGCATGACAGCCTCCAAACCGCACAACGTACAAATAATTCGTAATCATTATATACAACATGACCACAAAAGGCAAGGCGTTGTACAGCATTTGCCAACAAAAACAAAAAGCGGAAAAGGGATAGGCTTTAATATGCTTTGGCAGCGCGGCAATTGTCCGGCTCCGGCGGGCGGGCATCGCATATTTGTCTTGCCCGGGCGCATATAATCCAAACAGCAAAAGATGCGTGAATAAGCCGTTTGGCAAGAGATGCGAGGTGCTTTTTAAAGTGAAATTATCAATAAAAAGACAAAGAAAAGCGGTGGCGGTTTTGCTTAGCGCCACCCTGCTGCTGTTTGCCCTGCCGACCGGCGCCCTGTGCGCGCAGGAAGAAGACAGCCTGCCCGCGGCGGCGCTGGTCAATACGAGCATCCCCTGCCGGTCGGCGATACTGATTGAACCCGAGAGCGGCAGAATTTTGTTTGAAAAAGATGCGGATACGCTCATGCCCCCGGCGTCCATTACAAAAATCATGACAATGCTGCTTGTTATGGAGGCGCTGGATTCGGGCAAGATAACCCTTGAGGATACTGTGACCTGTTCGCCGCATGCCAGCTCAATGGGCGGCACGCAGATATGGTTTGAGCCGGGCGAACAAATGTCGGTGCACGAGCTGCTCAAGGCGACGGCCATCGCCAGCGCAAACGACGCGTCGGTGGCGCTGGGCGAGCATATTTCGGGCAGCGAGGAGGGCTTTGTCAACCTGATGAATACCCGCGCGCAGGAACTGGGTATGACCAACACCGTTTTTAAAAATGCTACGGGGCTTGACGCTGACGGGCATTTGACCACGGCGCGGGATATTGCCGCTATGTCCGCCGAGCTGTTAAGACACCCTAAGATTACCGAATACACCACCATCTGGATGGACAGCTTGCGCAACGGTGAAACCCAGCTGGTCAACACCAACAAGCTGGTGCGGTTCTTTAAGGGCGCAACGGGGCTTAAGACCGGCACAACCGACGGCGCGGGCTCCTGCCTGTCCGCTTCGGCCACCCGCGACGGGCTGTCGCTTATTGCGGTGGTTTTAGGCGCCGACACCAGTGACCAGCGCTTTGGCGCGGCGCGCGGACTGCTGGAATACGGCTTTGCAAACTATGAGGCCAAACCGGTACCGGCCCCCGAGCCGGCGCTGACGCCGGTTAAGGTGACGGGTGGCGTACGCCAGCAGGCCGAGGTTAAAAGCCGCGCACCCAAACAAATGCTTATCGAAAAGGGCCGTGGCACCGCGCTGACCCAGCAGCAGAACATGGTTGAGACACTGACAGCCCCGGTGCAGGAAGGTACCCACGCCGGAACTGTGCGCGTCATGCTTGACGGGGTCATCATCTGTGAGTATGATGTTGTTACGGCCCAGGCGGTGGAAAAAATGAATCTGCGCGCAGCGCTCGGGCTTATTTGGGCGGAGCTGACCCGCATGCGATAGGGCGATGAAAAATACATGCTGGTTTTCGATATATTTTCATAAATTTAATAGATTTGCGGTTGAAACCGGGCGGGATTTCGTGTAAAATAAACTTAAAATGACAGAGCAATGGCTTATTTAAATGATCTGGTCGTGAAAAACAAGCGAGGGGTGCCAGCAGTGCCGGTTGAACTTAATTTTGAATTTCTTGCGCCCTTTGTAACCCGGGAAGATTTTGAAGCGATAGCGCCGGAAATTCTGGCGGCGCAGAAAACACTGTGCCGGAAAAATGGGGCGGGCAACGATTTTCTCGGCTGGCTTGAGCCAAAAGCCATCAACACCGACGACGACCTTTTGCGGCTGACCCGCTGTGCCGAGCGCCTGCGCGAAACGAGCGATCATATTTTTGTGGTCGGCATCGGCGGTTCCTATCTGGGTGCGCGCGCCGCCATTGAGTATCTGATTTCCCCGTTATATAACAGTCTGCCTAACGAATCGCCCAAGATTTGGTTTTTGGGCAACGATCTTTCGGCCTCGCATATCGCCGAGGCGTTCAAAATTTGCAAGGGCAAGCGGCTGTCGGTTATTGTTATTTCAAAGTCGGGCACGACAACCGAGCCTGCGGTGGCTTTTCGCCTTATTAAGCAGGAAATGCTCAGACGCTACGGCGCGCATGCGGCCTGCCGTATTGTTGCCGTTACCGACAAAGCGCACGGCGCCTTGCGCACGCTGTCTGACAGGGAGGGGTACGAAACCTTTGTCATACCCGACGACATTGGCGGGCGTTACTCGGTGTTAACCCCCGTGGGGCTGCTGCCTGCGGCGGCGGCGGGCATTTCGGTCAGCCGTTTGCTGGAGGGCGCTTCCGACGCAAAGCGAGCCTGCGACGTGACCGATTTTTGGCAGAACCCCTGCCTGCAATACGCGGCGGCCCGTAATATTTTATACCGCAAGGGCTGTGCCATTGAGCTGTTCTGCGGGTGGGACGCCTGCCTGACCATGACGTCGGAATGGCTTAAGCAGCTTTTCGGCGAGAGTGAGGGCAAGGATCACAAGGGGCTGTTCCCGGCCTCCGCCACCTATACGACCGATCTGCATTCGCTGGGACAGTTTGTTCAGGACGGCAGCCGAAATTTATTTGAAACGGTGCTGTCGTTTAAAGAGGACGACGCCTCGGTGACGCTGCAGCGCGAAGAGAGCGATCTTGACGACCTGAATTATCTTGCCGGCATGACCCTGACCGAAATTCAGGCCAAGGCACGGCGGGCGGTCGCCATGGCGCACCATAAGGGCGGCGTCGCTTCGATTATGCTGTCGCTGGAAGCAAGAACCCCCTATGAATATGGATGGCTGCTCTACTTTTTTGAATACGCGTGCGGTGTCAGCGGCTATACTTTAAAGGTGAACCCGTTTAACCAGCCGGGCGTTGAGGATTATAAAAAAAATATGTTTGCGCTGCTGGGCAAGCCGGGTTATTAAACCGGCGGGCCGGCTGTTACAAAAATAAACGTGGGCGCCGCCCTGTTAAGGATGGCAACCGAAATCTGGGAGGAATACATCATGATAAAGCTTATCGTTGGAAACAAAGGCTCCGGAAAAACCAAGGCCATGATCCATATGGCAAACGATGCAGTCAAGACCTCGAATGGAAACGTAGTCTGCGTAGAAAAGGGTATTCAGCTAACCTATGACCTCAATTATCAGGTGCGCCTGGTGGATGTTGAGCAGTATGGTATCAGCGATTATGATGCGTACTTCGGTTTCCTCTGCGGGCTGATGGCCGGTAATTACGACATCACCGACATTTTCTGTGACGCGACCTTTAAGATCTGCGGCAAAAATCCGGACCGGTTTGCCGACATGGTAGATAAGCTTTATAAACTGACTTCCGCCAACGGGCTGACCATTGTCTTTACGGTCTCCGCCGAGGTGGAGGAGCTTCCCGAAAGAATACGTAAATACAAAATTTAAACAGTTTATTTGTTTTTTGCGTCGGAAACGATGGTTTTCGGCGCAAAAATTATTGACAAACAAAAATCGGGACACTATAATAATCAGGTAACGCCCGCGTTACATTGTTATTTTTTGCGCTCTAATGTGGGCGCAAAGGCAAGATGAGGAGAGAACCATGCAGATTTCGGTCAAACAGGTTTTGGACATCATCGGTGAAAAGCAAAATTTTGCGGGCGATATTGACCTTTCTTGGGTTTTGAGGCATGGCAATAAGCTTTTTCCTGATGCACTGGCGGTCAGCGGAGAGGTCTTTAACCGTGCCGGCGTTGTAACGCTGCGCTACCAAATCAGCGGCAGTATGCCCTTTGGGTGCGACCGCTGCCTGATGCAGTCAGAGCGAAGCTTTCAAGAGACCTTCACCCACACCGTGGTGTCCGGTCTTGAGGATGAGGCGCTTGATGACGCTTTTTTAACCGCCCCGGATGGGGTTCTCGCACTTGATGAGATCGCAGGTGCGGATCTTCAGCTTTCCCTGCCGCAGGTATTCCTTTGCAAAACCGATTGCAAGGGCCTGTGTTCTGTTTGCGGGGCGGATCTCAACACAACAAATTGCGGTTGCCGGCCTGAGCCGGGCGACAGCCGCATGGCTGTTTTAAAAAAATTGCTGCAAGGCTAAGGAGGTACTGTAAAGATGGCGGTTCCGAAGAAAAAGGTATCCAGAGCACGTAGAGATAAAAGACGTTCCAGCGTCTGGAAGCTGGATGCTCCTGCGCTTTCCAAGTGCACCCAGTGCGGCGAGCTGAAAATGCCGCACAGAGTGTGCCCCGTGTGCGGATTCTACAAGGGCAAGGAAATTGTCAAGGTAGAGGCGTAAGAGCGCTCACGACTAAAGAGAAAGATAGAGGGGGAAGCTGCTTTCCGCCTCTATTTTTTTGTACCGGCAGTATTTTTCGCAAACCTGTTGGTGTTTAAAATGTCCGGTATATTTTGTGGATACACCCTGGTCCCCACTTTTGGCAGGGCGCCGTTTGGGTGTAAAAGATTATCCTTTCAGGGCAGACTTAACAGAAAAGGGGGTAAAGCATGGCGGTCAGAATATCGGGGGTGGAAAAGCGCTCCATCGCGCAGCGCCACGGTATCAAAAGCGGCGACCTGCTGCTTAAAATCGGTGATGAAGAGATAAGCGACGTACTCGATTACCGCTTTTATATGACGGCCAGAAGGCTGACCCTTTCTCTTGTGCGCGACGAGGCCCCCTACAGTGTCACCATCAAAAAAGAGGAATATGACGATCTGGGGCTGGAGTTTGAAACCTATCTGATGGATAAGCAGCGCAGCTGCCGTAACAAATGTATTTTCTGCTTTATTGACCAGAATCCCAAGGGCATGCGCGAGAGTATTTATTTTAAGGACGACGACGACCGGCTCTCCTTTCTTTTTGGTAATTATATTACGCTGACCAACCTGACCGATCACGATGTCGACCGGATTCTGCGCATGCATATCAGCCCCATCAACATCTCGGTGCACACCACCGACCCT
>JAEWYJ010000188.1 GCA_023395695.1 Bacillota bacterium
GTCGCTACATTGTCAATTCAAATGCGCCAATTCGTGTAGAAAAGCTTGAATAGGAGAAATCCAGGAAAGGCACTTTCTGGGTCTTGAATTAATCAGGAAAAGAGTTTGAGTTAAAAGGTCTTGAGAAACAGAACTGAAACTACTGCTTTTAGGAAAGAATTCTCTAAGTAAACCGTTACCATATTCGTTGCTGCCTCTCTGATGAGGGCAATAGGGGTCGGCAAAATAGAGAGTAATACCTAAATCCTTTTTGATGTTATCAAAACAAGCAAATTCACCGCCCCGATCGGTAGTGGCTGTAAGAAAAGCATTTTGGGGCAGCGTATTGTAAAGATATTTGATAGCATTCTCCATTGATAAGGCAGTTCTGTCCGGGATTAATAGCGCGGTATATAGTCGTGTTTTGCGCTCAACAAAAGTAGCAAAACAAGTGCTTTTCTCGCCACGGCATGGCACCACTGTGTCTAGTTCCCAATGACCAAAGGTTTTACGGCTGTATACCTCTTTGGGCCGCTTGTTTATGGGTGTGCCTCGAGAAAAATGCTTGGCGGTCGGTGAGGTTCTTTTCTTGCCTTTGCGACGCAAAGATTCCTTTGTAACGCCAGCCAAACGACCAGCATAAAGCCAATTATAGATCGTTTTAAAGCTTAGCTTCCCCTCTGTTACCGTATGGCTAATTTGTTCTGGTGACCAGGTAGCCTTCAGCTTATCTGCCACCAGTAGGCCCAGCTCATTATTCCATTTGCCATTCGGGCGACTGTTCCTTCTCTGAACTTCATAATCCTGCTGTGCCACCTCTGCATTATATTCGCCTAGCTTTTCAAAGCGCCCTAACTCTCGGGATATACTGCTCCGGTGACAATTCAGCCGCACTGCTATTTTTCGGGACGAATATCCCAAATTATTTAATTCCTCTATCTTTCCGCGTTCAATTGAGGTAAAATGGTGATGGCTCATTGCTGTCTCCTTTGTGTAGGTTGTTGTATGGTAACTCCATTCTACACGTTTTGATAGCTTTGAGCTATTCTTTTCCCCTTAAAGGCTGGCGCATTTCATTTTACAATCTAGGGGTCGACTATACCAACCGGCGCCGTGGCGGCGCCGGTATGAAGGGAGGCGTTTTTTTGGATCAGGACACCTTATACGCGCCGGATATTGTCGATTTTATTATCAGAAAAGATGCTTATTACGACCAGATGATTTTAAATCACCCCGGCCTTATTACAAGCCACACCATCAAAGATACTTATGTCATTTGTTACGCCAAGGTTGACGACTACAACGAAATGATTACTTACATGGGCACCGATTTCATCAACAGCGTGCCAACGGTGCTGGGGCTTACCGTTCGGCCCAGTCTGGAGTCGGCAGCTATTATTCAGGTACAGCAGCAGCCCTATCTCAACCTGAGCGGCGCCGGCGTACTCGTCGCCTTTGTGGATACCGGCATCGATTATACCCAGCCGGTTTTTAAGCACCCGGACGGCACCAGCAAAATTAGATATATCTACGACCAGACCATTCCCGGTACACCGCCGGGCGGCCTGCCGCTGGGAACCGAATATACCAACGAACAGATTAACGCCGCACTGGCTTCGGAAAACCCTTATCAAATCGTCCCGCATCGGGATGAAGTGGGACACGGCACCTTTCTGGCCTCCGTCGCGGCCGCCAGCCCTGACGGCGACTTTACCGGCGCGGCCCCGAAGGCCGAAATCATCATGGTAAAGCTGAAAAAGGCCTACCCGTTTTATCTGCGGCGCTTTGTGGTTCCGCCGGAGCAGGAGAATGCCTTTGAGGCTTCTTTTTTGATGCTGGGCGTCGAATATATCATGCAAAAAGCTGTTGAGCTGCATCGCCCGGTTGTCATATGCGTCGGTCTGGGCTCGGATTACGACAGCCACGATGGCTTTAGCCCCTGCGAGGATTATCTGTATACCGTCGGCGCCATACCCGGCGTCTGCGTCTGCACCTCGGCCGGAAACGAGAACCAGACCAAACGTCATTTTTACAAAAAATTTTCACCCGACAAGGAGCCGATTGACATCGATATCCGGGCGGGAGAGGACGCCGGGGATATTTTTATGGTTATCACAAATACCATCAGCGACAGAACCTCAGTGTCGCTGCGCTCTCCGACCGGCGAGCTGGTCGGCCGGGTGCCGGCCAAAGCCGCCTATACGCTGACCACCCGTCTGGTGCTGGAGCACTCGGAGGTCAGCATCTCGTACCATTTTCCGATTGAGGGCAGCGGCGATCAGGTCACCATTGTCAAAATACTCAATGCCACCCCCGGCATATGGACGGTTACGGTATACGGCGATATTATTCTCAACGGCACCATACAGGCATGGCTGCCGTTGGTCGGATTCGTTTCGCCAAGCGTGGAGTTTTTAACCTCCGATCCCTATTATACCATTACCTATCCCGCCACGGGGATGGGCACCATACGCTGCGGCGCCACCGACTCCGACAGCGATTCCCTCTACCCTATGTCCTCCTGGGGCCCCACGCGAATCAATCCGCTGGCGCCCGACCTTGTTGCGCCGGGTTACCAGATAGGCGGCATCTACCCTTCCGGCTATGGCTATATGAGCGGCACAAGCATTGCGGCCGCCATCACCTCGGGCGCCTGTGCGCTGCTGCTGCAATGGGCTGTTATCAACGGCAACGACCTGGGTTTCAGCACCTCCGCCATCAATGCCTATCTGGTGCGGGGATGCAAACGCAGCGACGACATGACCTATCCTAATTCGCAATGGGGCTTTGGCGCCTTAAACCTGCTGCAAACCTTTTATTATATGCGCGAGCTTTCCCCCTGACGGTCAGGTCGCAAATAAGCGTCGGCGTACCGGGCTGACGCGTTCAAGGCGGAAACGGATTAACGTCCGTTCCCGCCTTATAATTTTAGAATATTTGTAATATACGCCTTGTATTTCCACATTATTATAAGCATAACGCTAAATTCACATGTAGAAACAGCTTCCGCGTATAAGCAATATTACCAGAACACAGCTTATATTTCTGTTGTTACAATGTATTGACAGTCTGGTGGGCCTGATGCTATTCTAAACATGTAAAACGTTTGCGCGAAAACGTTTGGTGACAATATAAGGAAAGGTGTGGTCATTCTTGTCCATTAAAACCATCGCCCAGATGACTGGTCTTTCCATTACGACAGTCTCTCATGCCATCAACGGCACCCGCGCCGTCTCGCAGCACAGCAAGCAGCTGGTTGAAGACGCGGTCAAGAAAATTGGGTACAAGCCAAATCTGGCGGCGCAGATGCTTAAAACCAACCGTTCGCATATTATTGCGTTGATTATTCCGAGCACCGAGCCCAACAACTCGACAAACTGCTTTTTCTTTGACGTCCTAAACGGGGCGCGGGAGCAGCTTCACGCCAGTGGCTACGACCTGATGGTTGCCACTTATTCCGAGCGGGAAAGCGAAAAGCACCTGGCTAATCTGCAAATACTGGAAAAAAGACTGGTCGACGGCGTGCTGCTGGTTCCATTTGACCGCAACGCCGCTTCTTTGGCCGAAATACGGTCGCTGGGCATTCCAATTGTGCTGGTGGATCGCCGTGTGGAAAATTGCAGCCTGCCAAGCGTTTATTCCGACAACCTAGAAGGCGCACGGAAGGTCGTGCATCTGCTGGCACAAAGCGGCAGAAAGCGCATTGCATTTTTATGCGGCAACTGTGAATTTTCTACCTCCTACGACCGTCACCTTGGGTTTCTTCAGGGTATAAAGGAAGTCGGACTGCCGATAGATGAAAATTTGATTTTTATTAATCTGCCCTACCAGCTCCAGACCGGCAGAGATATTGCCCCCCTGCTGCTCAAAAGCGGAATAGACGCTGTTTTTTCGGCGAATAATGTTCTGTTGATGGGGCTTTTACAATATTTTTCCGAGCATGGCGTTTCGGTTCCGCATGACGTTTCGGTCGTGGGCTTTGACGATTACGACTGGATGGACATTGCATCCCCCCCGGTGACTGCCACCTTTCAGGATCCCTACCGCATGGGCTGCGAGGCGGCCCGACTGATGCTGGAAACGCTTGAAGGCAAAGCCACCCATAACAGCCGCATTACATTGCCCTGCGAGCTTGTGCTGCGCGAATCGCACAAGGCGCGCTAGCCCGCGCACCCGGCCCAAAGCGCCGGCATTATAAAGGTCGCAACCCGCCCTATCCGGGTCGGTTGATAATAAAGACAAATTTAGGAGGAACGAATAATGAAAAAGGTGTTTGCTGTAACAATGGCAGTCATGATGCTGATGCTGACCGCATGCGGCGGCTCTTCATCCTCTGCCCCCGCCAGTTCCGCACCCGAAAGCTCCGCCCCTGCGGCAGAGCCCGTCAATCTTATTTTCTCAATCGCGGCCGTCCCGACCGACGCGCATGGTCAGGCCCAAAAGGTGTTCAAGGAAACGGTCGAGAAGGTCTCGGGCGGCCAGATCACCGTTGAGTGCTACGACTCCGGCACCCTGTTTAATCAGGATTCCGAAACCGCCGCTGTTATCGCCGGCGACTGTGACATCATTTACTCCAGCGCCTCCTGGCTTTCCACCAACAGCCCGTGGCTGTCTATGTTCACCGCCGGTTACATTTTTAAGAGCTATGACCACATGACCAAGACGCTCAACGGCGAGATTGGCAAGGATGTGTTCGAGAAAATCGGCAACGAGCAGGGCATTCTGCCTTTGGGCGCCTTTTATCTGGGCACCCGCCAGATCTCCCTGGGCCGCGACAAGGCCATTAAGACCCCGGCCGACCTCAATGGCATCAACCTGAGAATGCCCAACTCCGACGCCTGGGTATTCCTTGGCAAGGCCATGGGCGCCAACCCCACCCCCATTGCGTTTAACGACCTATATCTTGCGCTCTCGACCAATACGGTCGACGGACAGGATAACCCCCTGCCCAACGTCAAAAATGCCAAGTTCTATGAGGTTCAGAAATCTATTTCGCTGACCAATCACCTCGTGGACTCGGTATGGCCCACCATCAATAAGGCCAAGTGGGACTCCCTGACCCCCGAGCAGCAGGGCTGGGTGATGGAAGGCGTTGAAGCCGCCCGTAAAACCTGCGACGAGATCAACCTGAATGTCGAGAAGGAGGTTGTCGACTTCCTCAAGCAGCAGGGCCTGACGGTCTATGAGGCCGACGTTAACACCTTTGCCGACGAAGTTCTCGCCAAGTACCTTGCGGATGATATTTCAAAGAGCTGGGACAAGGACCTGTTT